>JBDSAN010000281.1:0-3687 GCA_039922115.1 Jatrophihabitantaceae bacterium | reverse complement strand
AGCACCACCACGTGTTCGGCCAGCCGGGCGACCACTGCCAGGTCCTGCTCGACCAGCAGGATCGGCACTCGCTCGGCAGCCACCGCCAGCGCATCGGCGACCTCGTCGACCACCCGTGGCGCCAGGCCCTTGGTCGGCTCGTCAATCAGCAGCGCCCGGTTGTCGTTGAGCAGCGCGCGAGCCAGCGCGAGCATCTGCTGCTGGCCACCGGACAGCGTGCCGGCCGGCTGATCGCGCCGCTCGGCCAGCTCCGGGAACAGCTCGGCGACCAGCCGCTCGCGGGCCGGATCACTTCGATCACGGCGGGCCAAAGTCAGGTTCTGGGCCACCGTCAGGCCACCGAAAACCTCCCGGTTCTCGGGTACGTAGCCGATGCCGGCTCGCACGATCCGGTGCGTCGGCTCGGCCTGGATCGGCCGGCCGGCCAGCTCAATCCGCCCGGCGCGCCGGACGATGCCGAGCAGCGCCCGCAGCGTGGTGGTCTTGCCGACCCCGTTTCGTCCGAGCAGCGCGGTAACACCTCGATCGGCGACCTCGAAGCTCACCCGGTGCAGGATCTGCTGGTTACCGATCCAGGCATCCAGCTCGCGCACCGCCAGCACCGGCCGGGTCTGGATGGCTGCCGGCGCGCTCACGCGGCCCGTCCCAGATAGGCGCCCTGCACCTCGGGATCGGCCATCACCTCTGCGGGCGAGCCACAGGCCAGCACCTTGCCGTGATGCAGCACCGCGATCCGGTCAGCCAGCTCGAGCACCACGTCCAGGTGGTGCTCGACGATCAGCACGGTCCGGCCCTGCTCGCGGTGAATGGTTCGGATCAGTTCCACCAGCCGGGCCACGTCGCCGCTGGCCACCCCGGCCATCGGCTCGTCCAGCAGGATCACCGACGGGTCAGCGGCCAGCAGCATCGCGAGCTCGACCTGACGCTGCTGGCCGTGCGCGAGCGCGCCGGCCGGCCGGTGCCGCTGGCTGGCCAGGCCGACCGCCTCGACCAGCTCACCGGCGATCCGGCTGGCCCGGTCGCCGGACCTCGGTCGGGCCAGCAGGCTGAGGCTGCCACCGAGGGCGGCTTGCGCGGCGATCCGGACGTTGTCCAGCACGGTCAGCTCGCCGAACAGGCTGGAGGTCTGGAACGAGCGACCCAAGCCGGCTCGGGCCCGATGAACCACCGACCGGGACGTGACGTCGGTGCCGTCGAGCTCCACCGCGCCTGAACTGGCCGCGACGATGCCGGTCAGCACGTTGAACAGGGTGGTCTTGCCGGCGCCGTTTGGCCCGATCACGCCAAGCAGTTCGCCGCGCGGCACCGTCAGGTCGATGCCGTCCAGGATCCGCGCGCCACCGATCTGCAGCCGCAACCCGCGCACCGCCAGGGCGGCTGGCACCGGTTCGGTCATGGCGTCCCCGGGGCCGTCCCGGTCGCCGGCACCGTCGTGACCAGCTTCGGCGTCCAGGTGCTGCCCGAGCCGGTCAGCTTGGCCTGAAACATCGGCTGCAGCATCGCGTGATCGCTGGCTCGGACGGTCTCGCTGCCCTTAGGTGCGTCGAAGGTCCAGCCCTCAAGCGCTGAGATCATGCCGGCCACATCGTTGCCGGCCTGCTCGATGGCGTGCACGATCAGCTGGGCTGCGACGAAGCCGTCCGGTGAGAACAGGTCCGCGGTCCCGCCGTCCTTGCCGATCGCAGCGCGCATCGCGGTGTTGACCGGGTTGCTTGTCGCGTCCGGAAAGTAGTAGCTGAGAAAGTTGATCTTGGATGCGGCTGGGCCGTACGCGCCGTAGGAGGCGCTGTTGGCCAGCCCGGTCACCACCGTGGTCGAGCTGAGCACCTTCTGCTGGTCCAGCGCCTGCCACATCGGGGCGGTGGTCGCACCGGCCCAGGCCACGAACACCAGGTCGGCCTTGGCCTTGGCCGCCTGCTCAGCGAACGGGGTGAAATCGGTGCTCGAAGCTGGCACCAGCAACTGGCTCACGGTCGCACCCTTGCCGCCCAGCACCGCCTTCACCGCTGCCGCGTTGCCCTGGCCGAAGGTGGTGTCCTGGGCGAAGACCAGCACCTTCTTGCCCTTCGGATCACCGATGAAGCTGCCGGCGGTAGCCACGTCCTGGTAGGTCTGGCGACCGGAGCGGAAGGTGTAGGAGTTCGCGCCGGTGATCTTGTCGGTCGCGGCCGGGCCGTCGATGTAGAGCACCTTGTTCTGCTCAGCCAGCGGGGCGAGCTGGGTGGCGATGCCGGAATCGGTGGTGCCGGCGATGATCCGGTAGCCCTGTCCGATGTACTGCTTGGCTGCTCCGATCGCGGTCGCCGGGGTGCCGGTGTCATCGGCGTAGGTCACCTCGATCTGGTGCCCGCCGGCCGAACCGGTGCCCTTGGTCGCGTAGTCCAGGCCTGCCTTGAAGCCCTGCAGGTACTCCTGGCCGTAGGCAGCCAGTGGGCCGGTCTTGCTGTAGATGACCGCGACCTTCACCGCCGCGTTGGAGCCGCTCTGCTGCTTGTTCGCATCCTTCGCGCAGCCAGCCAG
This sequence comes from Jatrophihabitantaceae bacterium, assembly GCA_039922115.1. Taxonomy (GTDB): domain Bacteria; phylum Actinomycetota; class Actinomycetes; order Mycobacteriales; family Jatrophihabitantaceae; genus Jatrophihabitans_A. The sequence goes on along the minus strand of JBDSAN010000281.1, from coordinate 1,167 downwards.
CGCACCGGCCATAACCACTGCCAGCGCTAACGTGCCCAGTCTCTTCACCGATGACTCCAAACATGACAGCCGATTCAGGTCTCAGATATTTACCGCTGCGACCTCAGATGTCAATAGCTGCCGGCTAGCGAAAGCGGATCAACCGGCGCCCGGCAGCGGGGCAACGCCGAACCGACGGCTCAGCCCAGCTCGCGCCTAGGATTGGTAATCGTGAGCACCAGCGCGGGCATCGTCGTCACCGGTACCGAAGTGCTCACCGGACGGACCGTCGACCGCAACGGGCCGTGGCTGGCCGAGCAGCTGCGGGTGCTCGGCGTGGACATCGGCCAACTGCTGGTGGTCGGTGACCGGCCGGACGACCTGCGCCAGGCGCTGGAATACCTGGCCGGTGCCGGCGTGGACCTGATCATCACCTCCGGCGGGCTGGGGCCGACCGCCGACGACCTGACTGCCGAGGTGGTGGCCGCGGTGCAGGGACGGCCGGCTCAGCTCGACCCCGCGTTGCAGGAGCGGATCGGCGGCATCGTCCGGGCCCTGATCGCCGATCGTGGCTGGCGCACCGACCCGGCAGCAACCCAAGCCGGCATCGACAAGCAGTCACTGGTGCCGGTCGGCGCACACCCGCTCGGGCCGACCGGCACCGCGCCCGGCCTGGTAGTGCCGGTTGCCGACGGCCGATCCGGCCCCCCGGTGCTGGTGCTGCCCGGGCCGCCCGGCGAGCTGCAGGCGCTGTGGCCGGCCGCGCTGGCCGACCCGATCGTGCAGGCCGCGCTCGCCGATCGGCAGGAACTGCGCCAGCGCACGATCCGGCTGTGGGGTACTCCTGAGTCAGAATTGGCAGCAACATTAAGGCAAAACGCTGACCAGCTGGCTGGCCTTGAGATCAGCACCTGCCTGCGCGGCGGCGAGTTGGAGATCGTCACCCGGTACCGGCCGGCAGCCGAGGATCGCTATGCCCACCTGCAGGCCGCCATCGGAGCCGCCTACTCCGACACCATGTTCTCGCCGGACGGCATGACCGTGGACGAGCTGGTCGCCGAGGCGCTGCTGGCCCGCCAGCTCACCATCGCCACCGCGGAGTCCTGCACGGCCGGGCTGCTGGCGGCGCGGCTGGCCGATCGTCCGGGCTCGTCGGCCTACCTGCTGGGCGGCCTGGTCAGTTATGCC
>JBDSAN010000280.1:0-3730 GCA_039922115.1 Jatrophihabitantaceae bacterium | reverse complement strand
CACGCCAGGTCCGGCTGCCTGCCGCTCAGGTTTGCCGGACCTGGTGTGCGGATGGATTAGCCTGGCAGCTATGGCAAAGAAGCTCGCGACTGTAGAGCCGGCCGCTGACCAGGCGGCGGCCCGTCCGGCCGGCCGAACCCGAACCACCCGCCAGTCCGCCGCGATCGACCAGGCGCTGCGGGACGCCGACGGTTTTCGCACCGCGCAGGAACTCTTCGACGCGGTACGCGGCAGCGGCCACAAGATCGGCCTGACCACGGTCTATCGCCACCTGAACCTGCTGGCCGAACTCGGCAGCGCCGACATCGTGCACCGGGCCGACGGCGAGGCCCAGTTTCGGCTGTGCGGCCCGATGCATGAGCCGGACCCAGCGGCCGATACCGAGCATCACCATCACGTGGTCTGCCGGGTCTGCGGACGCAGCGAGCAGGTGTCCGCGCCCGAGGTCGAGGATTGGGCCGAGCGGGTGGCCCGGGCTGCCGGCTATACCGAGGTGACCCACACCGTCGAGGTCTTCGGCCTGTGCCCGCTGCACTCCTGATCAACCAACGGCGCTGGTCTGGACGGTGACCCGCCGCGGGAGCCTGGATCGCCAGCCCCGGTACAGCGAGGCGAGCAGGTATTGCCCAGTGGCCACCGACATGATCGTGAAGCTGGCGGGCAGCCGGGGGTAGGCATAGGCCAGTCCCAGCCCGAGCCACATCGCGAGTACCGCGAGCGCTCCGGACAGCGCCATTGCCCGCCACGGCCGGTTGGTCAGCCGTTGCGCGGCGGCTGCCGGGGTGGCCAGCAGGCCGAACAGCAGCAGCGCGCCGATTGCCTGGCTGGCCTCGGCAGCGGTGGCGCCGACGATGCCGAGAAACAGCGGTCCGAGCACCCGGACGGGGATGCCCCGGGCGGCCGCAACCGCCGGATCCAGGCTGGCGAACAGCAGCGGCCGGGCGATCACCAGCAACGCCACGATCAGCACGATCGCGATGCCGACCGCGGTCAGGGCCGCCGACTGGCTGATCCCGAAGATCGATCCGAACAGCACCGAGACGCTTGCCGTCCCGTTGGCGCCGCTGGCATGGGTTGTGTAGTAGGCCAGGAAAAACACGCCGAGCCCGAGCACCCAGGCGAAGGTGGTTCCGATGACGACGTCGTCAGCGGTGCTCCGGCCACCGAGCGCGCCGAGCACCAGCCCGACCCCGATGGTGGCGGCGAACAACCCGAAGCGCAGGTCCACGCCGGCCGCGAGCGCGGCCAGCGCCCCGGCGTAGGCGACGTGGGACAACGCGTCGCCGGCAAACACCTGCCCGCGCAGCACCACGAAGTAGCCGACCAGGCCGGACAGCAGCGCGATCGCGGTGCCGGCGGCGACCGCGTGCTGGATGAACGGGTGCGCGAGCATGTGCAGCAGGCCGGTCGCCGGGTCGCTGGCCAGCACCACCGGCCGGCTCACCGGCTGCCGGCCAGCGGGTGGGTAGCCGATGATTGCTGGCGTCGGCCGGCCGAGTCGGTGACCGCCCGGTAGCCGGCCGCCAGCAGGAAGGCCGCGAAGGCCAGCGTGGTAACCCAGAATCCGATCGGGTACGGCGAGTAGAACGCGATCGCCTCGCCCAGCCAGGTGACCGCGACCGCGATCAGCACCGAGGCCAGCATGCCGAGCCCCGGCCGAGCGGTAAGCCGGGACGCGGTCGCTGCCGGTGCCACCAGCAGCGCGAACACCAGCAGGCTGCCGGTGATCTGGCTGGTACCGGCCACCGAGATGGCCAGCAGCAGCAGGAACATCGCCGACAGCAGCCGCACCCGCACCCCCCTGGCCCGGGCCACAGCGGGATCGACGCTGCTGAACAGCAGTGGCCGGGCGATCGCTGCCAGCCAGAGCAGGCAGCAGCAGCCGGCGATCAGCAGCATCAGCACCTGGTCATCGCTGACGCCGGTGATCGAGCCGAACAGCAGGTTGTTCAGATCCGACAGGAATCCCTGGTAAAGGCTGACGAACAGGAAACCGCAGGCCAGCGCGAATGCCTGCAGGGTGCCGATCGCGGCTGACTGCTCGCCGTAGTTACCCAGGCCGGACTGCGCGCCGGGCAGGGTGGCGATGATCAGCGCGCCGGCAATGCACAGGCCGAAGTAGCCGAAGCCGGCGTTCAGCCCCAGCCAGGTGGCGCCGGCCGCGCCGGGAAAGCCGATCACCGCCAACGAGTGCCCGGCAAAGGACTGCCTGCGCAACACCATGAAGTAGCCGACCGCGCCGGCGACCACGGCGACGATGGTGCCGGCTCGCAGCGCGTTCAGCATGAAGTGATAGCTGAGCAGTTCGCGCAGATCGACAACCAGGTTCAGGCTCGGCCCGGTGCCCATCAGCGGTGCTCGGCGTGGGTGTCCGGCTGGCCGACCACGACCAGCCGGCCGGCCCGGTCACGCAGCACGTCGACCGGGGTGTCGTAGAGCATGCTCAGCGTTTCGGCGGTGATCACCTCGGCCGGCGAGCCGATCACCGCGCCGCCGTGCGCCAGGTAGATCACCTTGTCCAGGTACGGCAGGATCGGGTTTACGTCGTGTGCGACCAGCAGCACCGCCACCTGATGGCTTCGGCAGACCTGCTGGATCAACGCGCTCACCGAGGCCTGGTTGGTCACGTCCAGGCTGTCCAGCGGCTCGTCCAGCACTAGCAGGTCCGGCCGGCGGATCAGCGCCTGGGCGATCAGCAGCCGCTGCTGCTCGCCACCGGAGCACTGCCCGATCGGCCGTTGCGCGTACTGCTCGGCACCGACCAGCTCAACCACCTCAGCGACCCGGTCGGCAGCCTGCCGGCCGCGAGCGCCACGCAGCCAGCCCGGTAACGGCGTGCCCCACCGGTCACCGTCCCAGCCCAGCCGAACCAGGTCGAGGCCGCGAATCCGGGTGGACGGGTCGAAGGCCCGCCGCTGCGGCAGGTAGCCGACCCGCGCGTTGTGCCGGCCGGGTGGCCCGCCAAGGACCTCGACCGATCCGGCTGCCAGTGGCTGCAGGCCAAGAATGGCTTTGAGCAGCGTCGACTTGCCCACCCCGTTGGGTCCGAGGATCGCGACGAACTCGCCGGCCCGAACCTGCAGGCTCACCTCGGACCAGATGGTCCGGCCGCCGATCCGCGCGGCACCGCGATCGAGCTTGAGCACCACCGCGGCTTCGGTGGTCGGTTCGGTCACCGGGCTGCCAGTCGCCATGTCAGTGATCGACCGCTGCAGCCAGCGCTGCCTGCAAGGCGCGGAGCTGGCCGACCTGCCAACCCTGGAAGGTCTGGCCGCGCGGGGTAAGGGTCTCGGTAAGGGTCGCGATCGGGATGCCGGCCCGGCGGGCAGCCTTGAGCTGATCGGTCACGTCCGGGGTGGCGTTCTGGCTGTTGAACACATACACCTTGATCTGGTGATCCGACAGCTGGCGGTCGATCCTAACCTTGTCGGCAGTCGAGGGGTCGCTGCCTTCGCTGATCGCCCGCAGGAAGCTGTCGGGCGTGAGCACCCGCAATCCGAGCGCCTGTGCCAGCGGGCTCACGATGCTCTCGCTGGCGCCGACCGCGGTACCGGCATACCGCGCTCGAATCTGGCCGATCAGCCGGTGATACTCAGCCAGATCGACCTGCTCGAAGGCGTGCAACCGGGACTCGAAGTAGCTGGCATCGGTCGGGTCAGCCGCCTTCAAGGCCGCGGTCAGCCGGCCGGCCACCAGCGTCACCACGGCCGGGTCGTACCACAGGTGCGGG
>JBDSAN010000279.1:0-2854 GCA_039922115.1 Jatrophihabitantaceae bacterium | reverse complement strand
CGGGCGCTTACCACCCCGACGCCCTGCGGAGACCACTACCTCCCGGCCGGGCCGATGGCACCGGCCGGGCACCCCGACCTGGTTTTGGCTCAGGCGGTCGCCGAAGCCGTGATCAGCAGGCCCGAGGCAGGCCTGATCGGTGCCACTCGCCTGGAACACCGGCGGATGCGGGACTGGGCCGGTGAGCACGGTCTCGGCTACGAGGCCGCGAAGAAGGTCCGGCAGCGGGCTGAGCGGCGACTCGTGCGCTGGCTACGCGAGCGGTCAGACACCGACGACCGCAGCACCGGACGCACGGGTTCGCAGCGTGACCTGCCTGGCACGCGGGCGGGTGCCGGAGGCCGGGTGTCCCCGATCCGACGCGGATCTGGATTTCAGGGGTGCCCCACCACCCCGCACCCGAACACCCGCTCGGAGGATTCCCGATGCGCCTGACTACTCGTCACCCGTCGCGCCGATTGATGTCTCGGTCATCCCGGCACTGCTTGTCCGGCATGGCATCCACGCTTGCATCGGTGGCATCGTCACTTCTGCGCGGTCATCCCGTGGCTTTGCCCGCCGTCTCTGGGGGCAGGCGCCGGCGCGCGGGCCGGGCCGCTCTCGCCCTGTCAGTGGCCGTGGTGTTCGTCTTGGCCGCCGGGGCGCCGGCAGCGGTGGCCGCGCCGCCTGGTGTGGCGGTGTCGGGTGCGGTGCGGGTGGTGGCGCTGGCCGGGTCGGTGGATGCCGTGCTGACCAATATCCGCAACTGGATCATGGGCATCCTCGCCCTGCTTGCCACTGTGTTCCTGACGATCGGCGGCCTCCGGTATGTGATCGCGGCCGGGGATCCGGGCGAGGTGGCGAAGGCGAAGATCGCGTTCAAGTCTGCCGCGATAGGTTACGCGCTCGCGGCGCTGGCGCCGCTGGTGGTTACGGTGCTCAAGGGCATCGTCGGTGCCTGAGCCGATGACAGCGCCAGATCTGGCAGCGGTTGGGCTCGCGTCGCCGGCGACCGGCAGACCTATGGCGGTTTCGATCCCGAACCCGTTCAGCGCGGGCGCTGGCGAGGTGCTCAAGGAGATCACCAAGGCGATTAACGCCTTCTTCGGCGACCTGGTCACGTCCGCGTTGAACCCGCTGTTGACGCTGCTGGGCCAGACGCTGCTCACCACACCGAGCGTGGACTCGCTGCCGCGGGTCGGGCAGCTCTGGGAGAACTCCCGGCAGATCGCGGTAGCCGCCTATGTGCTCGTCATCCTGGCCGCCGGGGTGCTGGTGATGGCGTATGAAACGGTGCAGACGCGCCACTCGATGAAGGAGATCGCGCCTCGGCTGGTGACCGCGTTCCTGACCGCGAACCTGTCGCTGATCTTCTGTACCAAGGCCGTGTCCTTCGCCGACGCCCTGTCGACCGCGGTCCTCGGGCAGGGCACCGACCCGGAAACAGCGGCATCGACCCTCACCAGCCTGGTGTTGAATGCGGTCACCAACGGCGGCACTTTCCTGGTCTTCATCGGCCTGGGCGTGGCCGGGATACTGCTCGCGTTGCTGATCGGCTACGTCATCCGGGTGGCTGCCACGGTGATCCTGATCGCCGCCGCCCCGCTGGCGTTGATGTGCCATGCCCTGCCGCAGACCGACGGGATCGCACGCTGGTGGTGGCGGGCGTTCACCGGGGTGCTGGCGATCCAGCTGGCGCAGTCGATGACGCTGGTCGCGGCGATGAACGTGTTCCTGACCCCAGGTGGGTTCACGTTCTTCGGCCCGACCACGGACGGGCTGGTCAACCTGATCGTCACTGCCGCCCTGCTCTACATCTTGTTCAAGATCCCGTTCTGGATCCTGCACCACGTCCAGGCCGGGAGCGGGCGTTCGATGCTCGGCAGCGCGGTCAAGGGGCTCATCGCGTACAAGACCCTGGGCATGCTCGGGCTGCGCGGCGGCAGCGCGGCGGGAGTTCGCCGTGGTACCGGCGGCGGCCGCAGCCCTGGCACCGGCGGGACGGGTGGTCCCCGCGGCGGAGGCGGGCCGCCCAGGCCAGGCGCCCCCACCGGTTCGAGGACAGGCCCGCGACGCCCGGCACCCGCCGGCGGTGCCCGCACCGGGCCCCGCTCCAGCGCCATGACACGCGTCAGCCACGCCACCCGCGCCCAGCGCCCCGCCGCGCCGCCCGTCCCGCCTGCCCGCCATGACCCGCAGGCGCGGCCCGCACCCACCAACCCGGCAGTTCGCAGCCCGCACGTGGCGTCGCCACCGGCGACGACGCCCCAGACCAGCACCCCGCCCGCGGGACCTGCAGCAAACCCCACCGCGGCGAGAACCATCGGCGGCGAGAACGGAGGCCGGTCATGAGCAACACCGAGGTGTCCCGCCCGGTGCGGATCCCGGCCGACGTGGAGCGCGAGGACCGCATCGTCGCCGGGCTGACCGCGCGCCAGGTCGCGATCCTGGCCGTGGCCGGTCTGGTGCTCTACGCCGGTTACCTCGCCACCCGCGCCGTCGTCCCGCCTATCGCCTATGCCGTCGTTGCGGTCCTCGCCGCGGTGGCGGTCGCGGTGCTGACGTTGGGCAGCCGGGACGGGATGAGCCTGGACCGGCTCGCTGTCGCGGCGGCACGGCAGCGACTCGCCCCGCGGCTGCACATATCGGCTCCGGAGGGCATCACCCCGGCTCCCGGCTGGCTGCTCACCCGCGCCACTTTCGAAGACCCTGCCGCCGGCCCCCGGCGCCGCCGGCCGGCTAGGCCCGTGGCGAGCGCGCTGGGGCTCCCCGCGGACGCCGTCACCGCCGGACCCGGCGCGGGGGGCGAGGTCGGAGTGGTCGACCTCGGACGGGACGGCGTCGCGGTCGTGTGCGTGTGCTCGACGGTGAACTT
>JBDSAN010000278.1:0-3444 GCA_039922115.1 Jatrophihabitantaceae bacterium | reverse complement strand
CGCGCTGGCGATGGCGTTCGCGCTGGTTTATTCGGCCGAACACTACATTTTCGACATCCTGCTCGGCTGGTTGCTGACCGCCGCGGTGGTCCTCGGCTTCCATCGCTGGGATGTCCGCCAGGCGGCTCGCCGTGCTGAGCCGGCCCAGCCGCTAGCCAGCGATGAGAACGCTGTTGGGGCGCCGGATAGTCTGGACGGGTCGCTCTTACCCCAGTCCTGATGGAGTTTGTCCGTGCCTGCAGATCGTAATGACGCCGTCGTCAGCCTCGCGAAGCGGCGTGGCTTCGTCTTTCCGGCTGCCGAGATCTACGGCGGCACCCGGTCGGCCTGGGACTACGGCCCGCTCGGCGTCGAGCTGAAAGAGAACCTGCGCCGGCAATGGTGGAAGGCCATGGTGACCAGCCGCGACGACATCGTCGGCCTGGATTCCTCGGTGATCCTGCCACCGGCGGTCTGGGAGGCCTCCGGTCACCTGGCGACCTTCTCCGACCCGCTCACCGAGTGCACCAACTGCCATCGGCGCTACCGGGCCGATCACCTGGAGGAGGCCTACCAGGTCAAGAAGGGCCGCCCGCCCGAGCACGGCCTGGCCGACATCAGCTGTCCTAACTGCGGCAACCGCGACACCTGGACCGAGCCCAAGCAGTTCTCCGGCATGCTCAAGACCCACCTCGGCCCGGTCGAGGACGAGTCCGGCCTGGCCTACCTGCGTCCGGAAACGGCACAGGGCATCTTCCTCAACTTCGCCAACGTGGTCACCACGTCCCGCAAGAAGCCGCCGTTCGGCATTGCCCAGACCGGCAAGTCCTTCCGCAACGAGATCACGCCCGGCAACTTCATCTTCCGGACCCGGGAGTTCGAGCAGATGGAGATGGAGTTCTTCGTCGAGCCGGGCACCGACGAGCAGTGGCATGACTACTGGATCAAGGCCCGCTGGGATTTCTACGTCGAGCTCGGCCTCGACCCGGACAACCTGCGGCTCTACGAGCACCCGAAGGAGAAGCTGTCGCACTACTCGAACCGGACCGTCGACATCGAGTACCGGTTCAACTTCGGTGGCAAGGAATTCGACGAGCTCGAAGGCATCGCCAGCCGCACCGACTTCGACCTCAAGACCCACGCCGCGCATTCCGGCGCTGACCTGCGCTACTTCGATGCCAGCAAGCCCGAGGGTGAACAGCGTTACTATCCCTACGTAATCGAGCCCGCTGCCGGCCTGACCCGGGCCACCCTGGCGTTCCTGCTCGATGCCTACGTCGAGGACGAGGCCCCCAACACCAAGGGCGGGGTGGACAAGCGCACCGTGCTGAAGTTCGACCAGAGGCTGGCCCCGATCAAGGCTGCCGTGCTGCCGCTGTCCAAGAACGGTGACCTGTCGCCGAAGGCGCGCGACCTGGCCGCTGAGCTGCGCAAGCACTGGAATGTCGAGTACGACGAGACCCAGGCGATCGGCAAGCGCTACCGCCGCCAGGACGAGGTCGGCACGCCGTTCTGCGTGACGGTGGACTTCGAGACCCTGGAAGATCATGCGGTGACGATCCGGGAGCGGGACGCGATGACCCAGGACCGGGTCGCGCTGGACAAGGTCGCCGGCTACCTGGCCCAGCGGCTGATCGGCTGCTAGTGCTGGACATCGCGGACCGGATCGCGCCGCCGCTGGCACTGGGCGAGCGGATCGTGGTCGACCCGCCGGTGGTGCTGGCGCCGCTGGCCGGCATCACCAACGTGGCGTTTCGCAGGCTGTGCCGCGAGTACGGCGCCGGGCTATACATCTCGGAGATGATCACCAGCCGGGCGCTGGTCGAAGGCAATCCCAAGACGCTGCGGATGGTCACCTTTGCACCGGACGAGCAGCCCCGCTCGATCCAGCTGTACGGGGTCGATCCGGCGGTGGTCGGGCAGGCGGTCCGGATCGTGGTCGAGCGCGATCTGGCCGATCATGTCGACCTGAACTTCGGCTGCCCGGTGCCGAAGGTGACCCGGCGCGGTGGCGGATCGGCGCTGCCGTGGCGGATCAACCTGTTCGATGACATCGTCGGATCGGCGGTACGCGCTGCCGATGGCCAGCTGCCGGTGACGGTGAAGATGCGGCTCGGGGTGGACGCCGAGCACCTCACCTACCGCGAGGCTGCATTGCGGGCCCAAGACGCCGGGGTGAGCTACCTGGCCCTGCACGGACGGACCGCGGCCGATTTCTATGGCGGGCAGGCTGATTGGGCGCCGATCGCCGAACTTGCTGAACTGCTCGACATCCCGGTGCTGGGCAACGGCGATATCTGGGAGGCGGCCGACGCGGTCCGGATGGTGCGCGAAACTGGCTGCGCCGGAGTGGTGGTCGGGCGGGGCTGCCTGGGCCGGCCATGGCTGTTCGCCGATCTGGCAGCGGCCTTCCGAGGCGAGCCGAGCACCGCGCTGCCCGGCCTGGCCGAGGTGGCCCGGGCGATGTACCGGCACGCCGAACTGCTCTGCGACTGGCTGGACGGCGAGCACGGCGTGGTCGACTTCCGCAAGCATGTGGCCTGGTATCTCAAGGGATTCTCGGTTGGCAGTGACCTGCGTAAGCAGCTGGCGATGGCCAGTTCGCTGACCGAGCTGGCAGATTTGCTCGCCCAACTCGATCAGCGACAGCCGTTCCCGACCGAGGTGCTGGGCCGGCCGCGCGGGCGCACCACCGGCGCGCGCAAGGTGAGCCTGCCCGAAGGTTGGCTGGCCGACCGGGACTCGCGACTGGTGCCCTTCGGTGCCGAACTGGCCGACTCCGGCGGCTGATCTCGGCTATCACGTGTTCCGGACACGGCCCGGATCGGGAGCTGCCGGTCAGGTTTCCAGAAGCTGCTGCAAGCCCGCCAGATCAGCGGCCACCGCGGCGCAGTCGGCCTCGAACTCGTCGGTGGTCATGCCGTCCCGGCTGCGCACCGTGAACACCACCTCGCAGCCCTCGCCGTCGGTCAGCACCCGCATCGGGTTGTGCACCACCTGCCCGGACGGCATCGTCACCGCGTGATCGAGCACCCCGAACTCATTGGCCGGCGCGAACTCGATGGTGATCTGGCCCATCGGTGAGTCGGCCACCCACTGCCCGTCCTGCTCGGTCACCGAACTGCTCAGGCCGGCCGCCCACCGCGGCAGGTTGGCCGGGTTGCCGGCGAACCGGTACACCTCGTCGGCCGGGCGCTGGATGGCGACGCTGAGATGTCGCGATTGAACGGTCATGATCGCCATCATCGCTGATCAGGCTCAACCAGCAGGACTGTGGGGTTTTTCTCCCGGCACCACCGGAACGAGACCGCAACCGCTTTCTGTCCCTATGGTGCGAGGCAACGTATCCGTTTCGACAAAATCGGTGGTGCGCGAGATGACGAAGTTCGTATTCGACTTCGCTGAAGGCAACAGGGACCAGAAGGACCTGCTCGGCGGCAAGGGTGCCAACCTCGCCGAGATGAC
>JBDSAN010000277.1:0-3945 GCA_039922115.1 Jatrophihabitantaceae bacterium | reverse complement strand
AGCACCTTGAGTTCCTGATCGGCACCATGATCGAGCTGCCCCGGGCTGCGCTGACCGCCGGTCAGATCGCTGAATCGGCCGAGTTCTTCTCCTTCGGCACCAACGACCTGACCCAGACCACCTGGGGTTTCTCGCGCGACGACGTGGAGGCTGCGTTCTTCTCGCACTACCTGGAGAAGGGCATTTTCGGGGTGTCGCCATTCGAGTCGCTGGACCGCGAGGGCGTCGGCGAGCTGGTCAGGATCGGCGCTGAGCGGGGCCGCGCGGTGCGTCCGCAGCTCAAGCTCGGGGTGTGCGGCGAGCACGGTGGCGATCCGGATTCGGTGCACTTCTTCGACGAGGTCGGATTGGACTACGTGTCCTGCTCGCCGTTCCGGGTTCCGGTGGCGCGGTTGGAGGCAGGTCGCGCCAACGTCGCCCGCCAGCGCTGACGGGTCCCACTCCGGCGACCAGGTTCGGGCTGGCGCGTCCACGAGTGGGCAGTTGTACGTCCGGTCTGTGTCGCCTGCGTCCACGAGTGGGCAGTTGTGCGTCCGATGGGTGCTTAGAAGTGACCATCGGAACCCGAACTGCCCACTCGTCGATACCGGCCGCCCGACCTGCCCACTCGTCGACACCGGCCCGAACCCGAACTGCCCACTCGTCGACACCGGCCGCCCGAACTGCCCACTCGTCAACGCGAACCAGGCCCGACCTGCCCAGCTGGCAGCGCTCAGCCAGCGCGCAGTGGCAGTTGCGGCTGGACGGTAACCTCGAAGGGTGTCTCGCCTGTCCCGGATCGCTGCCAAGGTGGCCAACGCGGCCAAGCAGGGACGTAACGCCGCGCCGCGCGGCCTAGTCAAGGGGCTGCAACGCGGACCAGGCAGCAAGTTCGCCGACACCCCGCTCGGCCTTCCGGACGGCCCGGCAGTGCTGCCGAGCAACGCCGTGCTGGAGGAGATCCTGCGCGAGTACCGGCTGCGGTCGCTGATCGACGACGACGGGGACCTGGCCGTCCGCTGGGAGAATTTCAGCATCTACTTCTTCCACTACGGCGCTGATGAAGAGGTGCTACAGGCCAGGCTCTACCTCAACCGCAGGTTCGAGGTGGACCTGCGTCCGACCCTGGCGCTGGTGCTGGACGACTGGAACCGCAGCAAGCTGTTCCCGAAGGCATACACGGTGCTGCCCGATGACGGGCTGGTCGGGATCTGCGCCGAGCAGGCCTTCGACTTCGAGGGCGGCATCACCCGCGAGCAGTTGAAGTTCACGGTCGGCATGTGGCTGCAGAACCTGCAGCAGTTCGCCGACTGGACCGAGGAGCACATCTGAACAGCAGATTCGGCTATCACGCCACCGACGCCGAGCGCTGGTTACCCGAGGCAATAAAGCGAAACCAGTACGGCTCGGACTCGCGCGGTCCGTTTGAGCGGGACCGGGCCCGGGTGCTGCACTCCTACGCCTTTCGCCGGCTGGCCGACAAGACCCAGGTGGTCTCGCCCGGCTCGATCAGCGGCGACGACTTTCCCCGAACCCGGCTGACCCACTCGCTGGAGGTTGCCCAGATCGGCCGTGAGATGGGCGCCGCGCTCGGCTGCGATCCGGACATCGTGGACGCGGCCGGGTTGGCGCACGACCTCGGCCACCCGCCGTTCGGGCACAACGGCGAGGACGCGCTGAACGAGATCGCGCTGGCTGGCGGCTGTGACGGCTTCGAGGGCAACGCCCAGACGCTGCGAATCCTGACCAGGCTGGAGGCCAAGGCGGTCACCGAGCACTCGGCGCACCCGGTCGGGCTGAACCTGACCCGGGCCAGCCTGGACGCGGTGTGCAAGTACCCGTGGCAGGTCGAGCAGGCGCCGCGGCCGGCGGCCGGCCAGCGGGCGAAATTCGGGGTCTACGCCGATGACCGGGCCGCCTTCGAGTGGCTGCGCGCCGGGCGTAGTGACCCCGACCGGTGCCTGGAGGCGCAGGTGATGGACTGGGCCGACGACGTGGCCTATTCCGTGCACGACGTCGAGGACGGGGTGCATTCCGGCTACATCGAACTCGGGCTACTGCTCGGCGGGTCGGCCGAGGCAGAGCGGCAGGCGCTGTGCGAGCAGGCCAGCCAGCTGTATTCGGGCCGGTCGGCCAGTGCCCTGGCACCGATCCTGGACGAGCTGCTGATGCTGCCACCGCTGCGCGAATTGGCAGCCTATGACAGCTCATTCACCGCCCAGGCCTATGCCAAGCGGGCCACCAGCGAGCTCACCGGACGGTTCGTCGGCGCGGCAGTGCAAGCCACCCGGGACAAGTTCGGCAACCAGCCGCTGGGCCGCTACCGGGCCGAGCTGGTGGTGCCGGATCAGGTGGCCGCCGAGTGCGCGCTGCTCAAGGCGATCGCGTTCCGCTACGTGATGCGTCGCCCGGGCGTGCAGCCGCTGCTGGCCAGCCAGCGCCGGATCGTCGACCAACTGGTCGAGGCGCTGCTCGCCCGCGGCGAGGCCGCGCTGTCGCCGGTGCTGGCCGAGTCCTGGCGCCAGGCCGGCGACGATCGGCAGCGGCTGCGGGTGGTCATCGATCAGGTCGCCCAGCTCACCGATTCGGCCGCGCTCGGCTGGCACTCCCGGCTGGTCGGACGTCCCGCCTAGACTGGCGCTATGGCCGGCCGGATACGCGACGAGGACGTTGCCGCGGTTCGTGACAAGGCCGCGATCGCCGACGTGATTGGCGAGCACGTCCAGCTGCGCAACGCCGGCGGCGGCAACCTCAAGGGCATCTGCCCGTTCCACGACGAGAAGTCACCGTCGCTGTCGGTAACCCCGGCGCGCAACCTGTTTCACTGCTTCGGCTGCGGGGTCGGCGGTGATGTGATCCGGTTCGTCGAACGGATCGAGCACCTGTCCTTCTCCGAGGCGGTGGAGAATCTGGCGGCGCGGCTGGGCATCCAGCTGCAGTACACCGATGGTGGTGGCAGTGGCCGGCCGGCTGGCCAGCGAGCGCGGCTGGTCGAGGCACACACGCTTGCGGCAGCCTTCTACGCCAACCAGCTGGCCACGCCGGAGGCCAAACCGGCCCGCGATTTTCTGGAACAGCGTGGCTTCGATCAGGCGGTGGCACTGCGGTTCGGCTGCGGCTACGCCCCGTCCGGCTGGGACTCGCTGGCAAAGTACCTCGCCGGCCGCGGCTTCAGTCCAGCCGAGCTGACATTGGCCGGGCTGGCCCGCACGTCCGAGCGCGGTTCGCTGATCGACCGGTTCCACCGCCGGCTGCTCTGGCCGATCAAGGATGTCAGCGGCGACGTGGTCGGCTTCGGTGCCCGCCGGATCCACGACGACGATCGGATCGAGGCCAAGTACCTCAACACGCCAGAGACGCCGCTCTACAAGAAGAGCCAGCTGCTCTACGGCATGGACGTGGCCAAGCGCGAGATCGGCAAGCAGCACCAGGCCGTCATCGTCGAGGGATACACCGACGTGATGGCCTGCCACCTGGCCGGCATCACCACCGCGGTGGCGACCTGCGGGACGTCCTTCGGCTCCGAGCACATCGGGGTGATCCGGCGGCTGCTGATGGACAACGACGCCTTCTCCGGCCAGGTGGTGTTCACCTTCGACGGCGACGCGGCCGGCATGAAGGCGGCCGAGCGGGCCTTCGCCGACGAGCAGAAGTTCATGTCGCAGACCTTCGTGGCGATCGAGCCGACCGGCAAGGACCCTTGTGAACTAAGGCAATCCGGCGGTGACCCGGCAGTCCGGGCGCTGATCGAGGCGCGGGTGCCGCTGGTCAAGTTCGTGCTGCAGACCACCGTCAAGCGCTATGACCTGAACACCGTCGAGGGACGGGTCGCAGCACTTGATCGTGGCGTCCCGCTGGTCGCGATGATCAAGGACCACGCGATGCGCGAGGACTACGCAGCGTTGCTGGCCGGCCTGGTCGGGGTGGACGACCCGAACCGGATCGTGGCCCGGGTGCGGGGCCTGG
>JBDSAN010000276.1:0-3188 GCA_039922115.1 Jatrophihabitantaceae bacterium | reverse complement strand
AGCCGGCCGGCAGGCCAGTGCCGCCTCGTAGATCGCCGAAACCTGCGGCACCCCTACCCCGGCCACCACCCGGGTTGTGCAGATCGAACCCGGTCCGACGCCGACCTTGACCCCGTCGGCGCCTGCCTCGACCAGCGCCATCGCGCGCTTCCACGCATCGTCGAAGAAGCCGATCGCCGCACCCACCCGCAACCGTCCGGACGGGTCCTTGGTCGCCTGCGGGAACTGCTCGCTCTTGGTGAAATCCTTCACCGTGATCAGGCCCTGCAGCCGGCCGGCGGCATCGACCAGCGGCAGCTTCTCGATCTTGTTCTTGGCCAGCAGCCCGAGCGCTACGTCCTTGTGCACGCCGACCTGAGCGGTAACCAACGGCATCGTCGTCATCACCTGCGACACCGGCCGGGACATGTCGTTCTCGAAGCGCAGGTCCCGGTTGGTGATGATGCCGACCAGCATGCCGTCGGCATCGATCACCGGCAGCCCCGAAATCCGGTACCGGGCGCATAGCGCGTCCACCTGGTCCAGGGTCGCCTCCGGCGTGGTGGTGACCGGGTGGGTCACCATGCCCGCCTCCGAGCGCTTGACCAGGTCGACCTGCTGGGCCTGGTCCTCGATCGAGAGGTTTCGATGCAGGATTCCGATGCCGCCCTGGCGAGCCATCGCGATCGCCAGCCTGGCTTCGGTGACGGTGTCCATCGCGGCCGAGACCAGCGGCAGTCTCAGGGTGATGTTGCGGGTCAGCCGCGAGCTGGTGTCGACCTCGCTGGGAATCACATCGGTCGGGCCGGGCAGCAACAACACATCATCGAAAGTCAGGCCAAGGGTGGCGAACTTGGCTGGAATGCCCACGGTTTCTGAGGACAGATTGTCAGGCGATTGGCTTGTCACGCGCGCTCCTTGAGTGCCGGTGCTTCATTCTAGGCGACCGGTTTCGCTACCCGGACCAACCGGAGCAAGGGTGGACGAGCAAGCGCCGTTACCGGTGAAAGCCCTGAGAACGACCAGTGACAAACATCAGGGGTGATTCAGGGTTGTCCCCACTGCCATCGGCCCATCCGATGCAGGAGTCTTCAGTTGTTAGTCCGCCCGGTCGGCCGCGCACCGCGAGCCAACGCACGCCCGGGCCTCGGAGACCACGAAAGGCATCTCATGAACCCGCCCGTCACCACCTCGACCGGCACCCCGAGCAGTCCCGACAGCAACCCCGACCCGGTCGCGCTGCCGAGCATCCAGACCGCGGCCTCGGCCACCGGCCTGACCAAGATCTACGGCATCGGCGACACCCAGGTGTACGCGCTCAACGACGTGTCGGCCGACTTCCGGCGCGGCGAATTCACCGCGATCATGGGCCCGTCCGGCTCGGGCAAGTCGACCCTGATGCACTGCCTGGCCGGCCTGGACACCGCGACGGCGGGCTCGGTGCGAATCGGTGACACCGAGCTGACCGGCCTGTCGGACAAGAAGATGACCCAGCTGCGCCGGGACCGGATCGGCTTCGTCTTCCAGTCCTTCAACCTGGTGCCCACGCTGACCGCGCTGGAGAACATCACGCTGCCGATCGACATCGCCGGCCGCAAGGTCGACCAGCGCTGGCTTGATTCGGTGATCGACACCCTGGGCCTGCGTGATCGGCTCGGGCACCGCCCGTCCGAGCTGTCCGGCGGCCAGCAGCAGCGGGTGGCCTGCGCCCGCGCGCTGGCCAGCCAGCCCGAGATCATCTTCGGTGACGAGCCGACCGGCAATCTCGATTCCCGTTCCTCCGGCGAGGTAATGGGCATCCTGCGCAACTCGGTCAGCCACCTCGGCCAGACCGTCGTGATCGTCACGCACGACCCGCGCGCGGCCGGCTACGCCGACCGGGTGGTGTTTCTGGCCGACGGACGGATCGTCGACGAGCTTCGCCAGCCGACCGCGGACAAGGTGCTCGACCGGATGAAGCACCTCGAGGGCATCTGATGAGCACCGCGACCCTGAACCGTCCGGGCCCGGCCAGCACTGGCCCGGCCCGGCAACCCGGCGGCAACGTGATGCGCAAGGTATCGCTGCGCAACCTCGCCGCGCACAAGGTCAGGCTGGTCCTGACGGTGCTGTCGGTGGTGCTCGGCACCGCCTTCGTCACCGGCTCGTTCGTGTTCACCGACACCCTCGGCCACACCTTTCACGGCCTGTTCGCCGACGTCGCCAAGGGGGTGGACGTGCAGGTGACCGGTGCCGACGAGAACGGCAGCGGGGTGCCGGTGGCCGACCTGGCCAAGCTCAAGGCCGTCCCGGGTGTCCGCGCGGTCGACCCGCAGGTCAGCGCGCAGATCGTGCTGCTCGGCGCCAACGGCAAGCCGGTCAAGAGCGGCGGGGCGCCGACGCTGGGCCTGTCCTACTCGCCTCCGGATCAGTTCCTCGGCGGCGATCCGTACAAGTTCGTGCAAGGTAGCGCCCCACAACAGGCCGACCAGATCGCGCTCAACCGCGGCGCGCTGAAGCTGGCCAAGCTCAAGCTGGGCGATCACACCAAGGTGCTGGTGCCCAGCCGCAACACGGTCGAGGTCACCGTGGTCGGGGTGTATGACACCAAATCAGACACCGGTGGCTATGTCGGAGCGCTGTTCGCCCGCGACCAGGCGATGCAACTATTCACCGACGGCAGCCATGTCGAGACGGTGAATGTCGCCGGCACCGGCCTGTCCCAGACCGCGCTGGCCGACCGGCTCAGCCAAGCCGTGCCGGGCCTGACCTACAAGACCGGCAAGCAAGTGACCAAGCAGACCGAGGACGACGTCAACACCGCCCTGAAGTTCATCAACTACTTCCTGCTGGCCTTCGGTGCGATCGCCCTGCTGGTCGGGACGTTCATCATCTACAACACGTTCTCGATGATCATCGCCCAGCGGCTGCGTGAACTGGCGCTGCTGCGGGCAGTCGGCGCCAGCCGCCGGCAGGTCAACCGCTCGGTGCTGCTCGAAGCGGCCCTAGTGGGCCTGACCGGCAGCGTGCTCGGCATCGTCGGCGGCGTCGGCCTGGCCTACGGCCTGCGCGCGCTGCTGAACAGCTTCAATGTCGGGTTGCCGTCCGGGCCGCTGCAGCTGCAGCCGCGCACCATCGTCGTCGGCCTCGTGGTCGGCACGTTGACCACGGTCCTGGCCGCACTCGTCCCGGCCCGGCGCGCCACCAAGGTGCTGCCCGTCGAGGCACTG
>JBDSAN010000275.1:0-15174 GCA_039922115.1 Jatrophihabitantaceae bacterium | reverse complement strand
GGTCGCGCCCTGACCGAGCGGTCCCGACCGGCACCGACCGGCGACCTGATCGTGCCGGCCGGGCCGGGCATTCGGGACGGCCTGCTGATCCCGGCTGCCGAGCTCATCGAGCGGTTCTCCCGGTCGTCCGGGCCCGGTGGGCAGGGCGTCAACACCACCGACAGCCGGGTGGAACTCAGCTTCGACGTGGCTGCCTCGACCGCACTGACCGAGCCGCAACGGGACCGGGCACTGGCCCAGCTAGCAGCGCGGCTGGTGGACGGGGTACTGCGGATCACCGCCAGCGAGCAGCGATCGCAACTGCAGAATCGCTCGGTGGCTCGAGCGCGGCTGGTGCACTACCTCAGCCAGGCGCTGGCGCCACCGCCGCCACCTCGCCGGGCCAGCCGGCCATCGCGGGCCGCCCGGCAGCGCAGGCTGGACGTCAAGCGGCAACGCGGCCAGGTCAAGGCTGGTCGGGCCAGGGTCCGCGATGAGTGACCGCCTAGCTCGGCTCTGAAGGCCCGGTCGGCTCGGTCGGCTCAGTAGGCTCCGCGGGCACCTTGCGGTCCGGCGGCGGGAACTCCGCCGGCACTCGCTTGATGTGCCGGCTCAGTGAGCGGTACAGGAAGTACACCGCGATCACCAGGACGAGCACCACGAAGAAGCCGATCGGGCTGCCCTTGCCGGTATCGGAGTCGGCCAGCAACGACATCGGGGCGGCCATGGACGGGCTCACGGTGCCTGCGCGGTCTCGCGGACGCCGGCGAACAGGTCGTCCTCGGGCAGCTCGCTGTCGACCATCGAACGGGCCAGCTCGAACTGCTCCCACGGGAACACCCGCCGCTGGACGTCCAGTGGCACTTTGAAGAACCAGCCCTCAGGATCGACCTGGGTCGCGTGCGCGAGCAGCGCGGCGTCCCGGCGGGAGAAGAAGTCACCGCAGTTGACCAGGGTGGTCACCTTCGGCAGCCGGCGGTCGGCAGCGCGCTCCTCCCAGCGGGTCATCCACTCCTCATAGGGTGAATCGATGCCCAGCTCGACCATCGCGTTGTGCAGCGCCTCGATCCGCTCCTTGGTGAAGGTGACGTCGTAATACAGCTTGAGCGGCTGCCACGGCGCGCCCGCGTCCGGAAATGCCTCCGGGTCGCCGGCGGCCTCGAACGCGGCGACCGAAACCTGATGGCACATGATGTGATCCGGGTGCGGGTAACCACCGTTCTCGTCGTAGGTGGTCATGACATGCGGCCGGAACCGGCGCACCACCTCGACCAGCGCGCGGGTGGATTCGGCCAGCGGCACCAGGCCGAAGCAGCCCTCCGGCAGCGGCGGCAGCGGGTCGCCCTCGGGCAGGCCGGAGTCGACGTAGCCCAACCAGTGATGCTGCACACCGAGGATGCGCTGGGCCTGGGCCATCTCGGTGATCCGGATCTGGGCGATGTTGTCGGCGATCTCTGGCCGGTCCTTCAGGGCCGGATTCAGGATGTCACCGCGCTCGCCACCGGTGCAGCTGACCACCAGCACCTCGACGCCCTCATCGACGTACTTGGCCATGGTTGCCGCGCCCTTGCTCGACTCGTCATCGGGGTGGGCGTGCACGCACATCAACCGCAATGGCTGGCGGGCCTCGACATCTGCGAGTGGCGCTGACTCTGACACGCCTCCATTGTCACTGATGGCCGTTCGAACGCCACTCGCTGGGTGCCGGTGGCCGGTGCGGACGGGGTGCCGGCCGGCCACTGGATCAGGCAATTGCGGGCGGAACCAACTGCGGCGGTGTTACGTTTTACAGCTTCAGGCATCCGCCACCGAATCCGTCCCGCACCATCTGGGGAGTAACACCGTGACCACCGAGACCTCGTCGACCACCTGGCTGACCCAGGACGCCTACGACCGGCTGTCCACCGAACTCCAGACGCTGATCGCCAACCGGCCGGCTATGGCCCAGGAGATCAACGACCGCCGCGAAGAGGGCGACCTCAAAGAGAACGGTGGCTATCACGCAGCCCGTGAGGAACAGGGCAAGCAAGAGGGCCGGATCCTGCAGCTGACCCAACTGCTGCGCGATGCCAAGGTCGGTGACGCGCCGACCTCGGACGGCACCGCCGGCCCCGGCATGGTCGTCACCGTCCGCTTCGACGGCGACGATGAAGAGGAGACTTTCCTGATCGGCTCGCGCGAGGAGGCCGACACCACCGACCTGGACGTCTACTCCTCGGCCTCGCCGCTCGGCCAGGCCCTGACCGGCGCCAAGGAAGGCGCCACGGTCAGCTATGAAACCCCGACCGGCAAGACGCTGAGCGTGACCCTGCTGACCGCCAAGCCGTACCGGGGCTGACTCGAAGCCGGCTCGGGGCTGATCAGGACGTAACGCTGCCGTAACGGTATTCCGGGTTTCGCTATCGGAGTGTACGAGCCGGCAGGCGAGGATTGTTCATAGCCGAACGTGCGATCTCGACGTAGCGTCGAGGAGTGACTTACGCTACCGGCAGTTCAGCCCCCACCATCAGCACCCTTGGCGCGTTGCGCGCCAGTGGCCATATCCATCGCGGCGTGAAAGCCGAGATCCGGCAGAACCTGATCGCGCGGCTGGCGGCCGGCCAGCCCTCGCTGCCGGGCATTGTCGGTTTCGACGAGACGGTCACGCCCGAGATCGAGCGCGCGCTGCTCGCTGGTCACGACATCGTGCTGCTCGGCGAGCGCGGACAGGGCAAGACCAGGCTGATCCGCACCTTGGTCGGGCTGCTCGATGAGTGGACACCAGTGATTGCCGGTTCCGAACTCAACGAGCATCCCTACGCGCCGATCACCCCGGCTGGCATCCGGCTGGTTGCCGAACTCGGCGAGGAGTTGCCGATCCACTGGCGGCATCGCAGCGACCGCTACGGTGAGAAACTGGCCACCCCGGACACCTCGGTCGGTGACCTGATCGGTGACATCGACCCGATCAAGGTTGCCGAAGGTCGCTCGCTCGGTGATCCCGAGACCGTGCACTACGGGCTGGTGCCGCGCACCAACCGGGGGATCTTCGCCATCAACGAATTACCTGATCTCGCCGAGCGAATCCAGGTCGCGATGCTCAATGTGCTGGAGGAGCGCGACATCCAGGTTCGCGGCTACCAGCTACGATTGCCGCTGGACCTGCTGATGGTGGCCAGCGCCAACCCCGAGGACTACACCAACCGTGGCCGGATCATCACCCCGCTCAAGGACCGGTTCGGTGCCGAGATCAGGACGCATTACCCGATCGAGCTGATCGATGAGCTGCAGCTGATCGGTCAGGAGGCCGCGGTGCTGTGGGATGGCGAGGCCGACGAAGCGAACCCGATCGCGCACGGCGCACCGCTGGTGCCCTCGCACCTGTTGGAGGTGATCGCGCGATTCGCCCGCGCGGTACGTGAGGCCCCGCAGGTGGATCAGCGTTCGGGTGTCTCGGCCCGGTTCGCGATCGCCGCGGTAGAAACGGTCGCTGCCTCAGCGGTGCGGCGTGCTGCCATCACCGGCGAGCCGGTGGCGGTGGCCCGGGTCGCCGACCTGCCCTCGATCGTGCCCGCCTCGCGCGGCAAGGTGGAATTCGAGGACGCCGATTCCGGTCGCGAGTTCGAGGTGCTCGATCACCTGCTACGACGGGCGATCGCCGAAACCTCGCGCGCTCGGCTGGCCGGCCTGGACCTGCGTCCGTTGCAGCAGAAGTTCGACGGTGGTCTGCTGGTCGAGTCCGGTGACGCGGTCTCAGCCGATCGGCTGCTGGAACAACTCGGCACCATTCCCGGGCTGGCCTCGCTGCTCGAGCGGCTGGAGCCCGACAGCGTGCACGAGGGGCCGGCCACGGTCGGGATCGCGGCTGCCGCCGTGGAGTTCGCGCTGGAAGGGCTGTACCTGAACAAGCGGCTGGCCAAGGAATCGGCTGGCAACCGAACGGTCTACGGCTCGTGAGCGAGCAGGGATATGACATGAGCCAGCGTCCCCGCGAGGTCGCGGCATGAGCATCCGTTACGGCGCCTGGCAGGGCGGCGCCGATCCACTGGAACCGCCCTACGACATCAGGCAGGCGCTGGACGAACTCGGCGAGGATGTGCTGGCCGGGATGTCGCCACGCAACGCGCTGCAGCGGTTGCTGCGCGGTGGCTCCGACGGCCGTCCGGGCCTGGATGCACTGCGCCAGCAAGCCCGAAACCGGGCCCGCAAGCTGCGCAACTCCGGACGGCTGGACGGCACTCTGGACGAGGTGCGCCGGCTGCTCGATCAGGCGCTGGACAGCGAGCGCAGCGTGCTGTTCCCGGATCCCTCGGATGCGGCCAGGATGGCCGAGTCGGAGTTGGACGCGCTGCCGGCCGACACCTCCCGAGCGGTGCGTGAACTGGCCGACTACCAGTGGCGATCACCGGAAGCGGCAGCGGCCTACCAGCAGATCTCGGACCTGTTGCGGTCAGAGGTGCTGGACGCCCAGTTCGCCGGCCTGCGCGATGCGCTGGCAAATCCGGATCCGCAGGCGATGGAGCAGATTCGCCGGATGCTCGAGGACCTCAACGAGCTGCTGGACGCCGATGCCCGCGGCGAGCACACGCCGCAAGACTTTGCTGAGTTCATGGCCAAGCATGGCCAGTTCTTTCCGGACAACCCGCCGAACCTGGCCGAGCTGGTCGATTCGCTGGCCCGGCGCTCGGCCGCTGCTGAGCGATTGATGAACTCGCTCAGCAGCCAGCAACGTGGCGAGCTCGGTTCGTTGATGGATCAGGCGATGAACCAGGCCGGCCTGGCCGATGCGATGTCGCGGTTGCAG
Source organism: Jatrophihabitantaceae bacterium (assembly GCA_039922115.1). Classification (GTDB taxonomy): domain Bacteria; phylum Actinomycetota; class Actinomycetes; order Mycobacteriales; family Jatrophihabitantaceae; genus Jatrophihabitans_A. Next base: position 10,412 of record JBDSAN010000275.1, on the reverse strand, counting down.
CAGTCGCTGCGCGCGGCCCGTCCGGACCTGCCCTGGAACAGCTCGGAGCGGATGGACGGCGACCGGCCGATGGGCTATGCCAGCGGCACCGAGGCGCTGGCCGAACTCGCCGACCTGGACGAGCTGGCCGAACTGGCGCTGCAGGACTATCCCGGTGCCAGCCTTGCCGATATCGACGAGGAGTTGGTGCAACGCGCGCTCGGATCGCAGGCCGTCAACGACCTGGACCAGTTGCGGCGGATCGAGCGAGAGTTGCAGCGGCAGGGATATCTGGAACAGGGCGGGCGCGGCCTGGAACTGAGTCCGCGCGCATTGCGCCGGCTCGGAGCCACCGCGCTGCGCAAGGTATTCGCCACCCTGCACTCCGGTGGCCGCGGCGATCACGACGTGCGCGATGCCGGTGCGGCCGGCGAGATCACCGGTTCCAGCCGGGAATGGCGTTTCGGGGACGAGCAACCGCTGGACGTGGTCCGCACCGTGCGCAACGCGGTGGTGCGCTCGGGTGCGATGCCAGCCGGTCAGCAGCGCGCGCGACGGCCGATCCGGCTGGCCGCCGAGGACTTCGAAGTGGTCGAGACCGAACGGCGTTCGGCGGCCGCGGTGGCATTGCTGGTGGACATGTCGTACTCGATGGAACTGCGCGGCACCTGGGGCGAGGCCAAGACCACCGCGCTGGCGCTGCATTCGCTGGTCAGCACCCGGTTCCCGCAGGATGCCATCGAGATCATCGGATTCTCGGACTACGCCCGGGTAATGACCCCACGCGACCTGGTCAACCACGACTGGGAGCGGGTGTATGGCACCAACCTGCAGCACGCGCTGATGATGGCTCGTCGGCATCTGGACCGGCATCGCAACGCCGAGCCGGTGATCCTGGTCATCACCGATGGCGAGCCGACCGCGCACCTGGCCGCCGACGGATTCTCCGATTTCGCCTGGCCGCCCTCGATGGAAACGGTCGCGGCCACCCTGGCCGAAGTCGAGCGCTGTACCAGGCGCGGGGCGACCATCAACATCTTCATGCTGGACAACGAGCACCGGTTGGTGGAGTTCATGCAGGAGATCGGACGGCGAAACGGCGGCCGGGTGTTCCTGCCGAGCACCGGTGCCCTCGGGGAGTATGTCGTCTCTGATTACCTGAAGTCCCGTGGCGGCAGGCGGGCCACCGGCTAGCTTTGCACCATTGAAACAGGACTGTGGCCCGGCGGAATCCGCCGGGCCACAGTTGATCGAGCAGGTGAAACTAGGCGCGCTTGGCCGGAGCCTTGCGAGCGGTGGTCTTGCGCGCGGGCGCGGCCTTGGCGACAACAGCCTTCTTGGCCGGGGCCTTGCGAGCCGCGGTCTTGGCAGGCGCGGCCTTGGCGGCGACCTTCTTGGCAGCAGGCGCCTTCTTGGCCGGAGCCTTGGCAGCAACCTTCTTGGCGGCGGTCTTGGTGACCGGCGCGGCCTTGGCAGCGGCGGTCTTGCGAGCCGGCGCGGCAGCCTTGATGGCCGGAGCCTTGGCAGCGGCGGCCTTCTTGGCCGGCGCAGCCTTGGCCAGCTTGCGGCGGCCGGCGATGATCTCCTTGAACTCGGTGCCCGGACGGAACGCCGGAACCGAGGTCTTCTTGACCCGAACCTTGGCGCCAGTGGCCGGGTTACGACCGATTCGGGCAGCCCGATCGCGACGCTCGAAAGCGCCGAAACCGGTGAGGATCACCTTCTCGCCCTTGACGATGTTGGCGTACACCTCGTCCAGGATGGCGTCCAGGATCGCGGCGGTGGACTTGTGGTCGGCATTCAATCGAGCCGCAACGGCATCGATGAATTGGGTCTTGTTCAAGCTAGGTCTCCTTAATCATGTTGCGTTTCCTGCAGAAAGTGTGACACCGATTGATCTTCAATGTGAAATCGCGGGTCTGATTCGTGTCTGGGAGGCTCCAATCGACGGCGGCCACCCGGGGCGAATCTGGCCGGAACGCAGCGAATTCTGCCACTAAACCAGGCGCTGCGACGTCCGACACTCCGTTTTTTCTTGCTGTGCCACGACCTGAATTCCTGACCTGAGCGGGTTGCCGATGCCGCTTCGGGTGCCATCGGCGAGCAGTTGCACCAGGTTCGAGCGCTATCGTCGACCGATGCCAGCGATCACCGTACGGCTCGTCGAAGCCGAAATCACCCGCGAACTTCGCAGATCGGTACTGCGTCCCGGCCTGTCCGTCGACGCACCGCTACCCGGCGATGACGAGGTGGGCGTGCTGCAGTTGGCAGCGTTTGCCGGGTTGCCAGGCGATGGCGATGGCGATCCGGTCAGTGCTTGCTTGCTATTTCCCGAGCCGTGTCCGTGGCAGCCGGGCCGGCCGGCCTGGCGACTGCGCAGCATGGCCACTGATCCGGCATGGCGCGGGCGCGGCGCCGGTCGCGAGATCATCCGCGAGGCCAGGCAGATCGCGATCGCGGCCGGCATGGAACTTATCTGGTGCTTAGCTCGGCAGAGCGCAATCGACTTCTACCGCAGCCAAGGCTGGCAAGAATTCGGCGAACTGTTCGATACCGACCTCGGACCACACCGCCGAATGTGGTGCGAACTATCCACCGAACAGGTCTGATTCGCCACTCACAGTCCGCGTAAGCGCCGAGCACCCAGGTCATCACGTGCGGTTGGCGGTGCAATCCGGATCGTCGCGCTGAGCACCTGCGCGCCGAAGCGAGCCGCGACGACCGAGTCGAGCGCGCAGCTGACCACCTCGGGCAGTTCATCGGCGAGTTCGGACAGCCGCAGCGCGATCTCGACCAGCGCCGGAATGTCAGCCGGTTCGGCACCGCCGTAACCGGTCAGCAGCGGAAAGGCCTTGGGCGCACCGATCAGCTCGCTGGCATCCAGCGAGGTGAGCGGGACCACCGCGTAGGCCCGGTCGGCCAGCAGGTCAGTGGCCAATCCGCCGACCCCGAAGGACATCAGGGCACCGAAGGAGCGATCGTCGTGGACCTGCAGGATGGTGTCGATCCCGCGCGGTGCCATCGCTTGCACGATTGCTGCTGAATCGTCCTGCAAAACCAGTGAATCCCAGGCCTCGGCGACCGCACCCGGATCTGCCAGGTGCAGCCGGACCGCACCGGCCACCTTCACCGCGACCGGCCAGCCGATCCGGCCAGCCGCCTCGATCGCCTGTGCCAGCCCGATTGCGGGTTCGCAGGCGACCATCGTGATGCCGTACCAGCCGAGCAGAAGCTGCGCTTCGGGCAGGCTCAACTGCCGACCGGCCGGCGCCTGGGCAAGGACCCCGGCAACGAACTGACGAGCCGACTCGGTATCCACTCCGGACAGCTGCGGTACCTGGCCGGCATCCCGGCGTCGCCACTCGGCATAGCGAATCACCCTCGCCAGCGCGCCGACCGCCCGTTCCGGTGATGAATAGGACGGAATCGAGCCCGGCATCGGTGCCTGCTCACCGGGTACCGCAAGCTCGGCCGGTACACCGTCGAAACCGAGGAAGGTCGACAGCACCGGCTTGGCATGGTCCACGACAGCGTGCCGGAGTTCGGCGGCAACCGAATCCTCCTCGCCCCGCCGCATCGGCGGCACGAAGATGGTGATCACCGCGTCGACGTCATCGGCGGCCAGCGCGGTGGCCAGCGCGCTGCCGAAGCTGGCCGGGCTGGCGTCCACCCCGACATCGACCAGGCTGGCCAGGCGCAAGCCGGCCGAGGACAACGCGTCGGCGACCAGCACCCCGAGCGCGGTGGAATGACCAACCACGGCAACCCGATCGCCGGCCGGCAGCGGTTGGGTAGTCAGCAGCAGGGCAACGTCGAACAGCTCGGCCAGGTTCGCGGTCCGGATCACCCCCGATGCCTCGAACAGCGCCTGCACGCTCGCCTCGGGCACCTCCACCGAGGTGTGCTGCAGGCCGGCGACCACCGAGCCACGGCCGCTCTTGACGGCCACGATCGGCTTGTGCCGGGCGAACCTGCGGGCGATGCGAGCGAACTTGCGCGGATTTCCGAAACTCTCCAGGTAGAGCAGCGCAAGCTCGGTTGCAGGGTCGGTTTCCCAGTACTGCAGCAGGTCATTGCCCGACACATCAGCGCGGTTGCCGGCCGAGACGAAGGTGGACACGCCAAGCCCGCGCCGGGTCGCCTCGCCGAGCACCGCGACGCCGAGCGCGCCTGATTGGCAGAAGAAGCCGGCCCGTCCGGCCAGCGGCGTGACGGTGGCCAGCGAGGCGTTCAGCGCGATCCGCGGATCGGTATTGAGCACGCCGAGGCAGTTCGGTCCGACCACCCGCATGCCATGCGCGCGGGCCTGCGAGATCAGCATCCGCTGCGCGATCAGGCCGGTCTCGCGTTCAGCTGGACCACCTGACTCACCGAAACCGGCCGAGATCACCACCAGCGCATGCACGCCCCGCGCACTGCACTGGCTGACCACCTCACCGACGTCGGACGCCGGCACCGCCAGCACCGCCAGGTCGACATCACCGGGAACGTCGGTGATGCTCGGATAGGCCAGGATCGAATTGATCGAGCGGGCATGCGGATTCACCGGAAAGATCGGCCCGGTGAACCCGGATCGTTGCAGGTTAGCCAGCACCAGGTGGCCGATCTTGGCCTGATCGGCACTGGCGCCGATCACCGCAACCGATTTCGGGTGCAGCAGTCGCCGGATTGAACGGGAATCGGCGCGCAGCTCCCGTTCGGCCATCACCTTGCGGGTCAGTTCGGTTGCCGCGATGTCGAATTCCAGGCTCACCTCATTGCCGTCCAGCCGGCGGCTCGGCTCGAAGCCGGCATCGAGGAAGACCCGCATCATCTTCTGGTTCTCGGCCAGCACCAGCGCCTCGAACCGGCGGACGTCCAGTTCCCGGCCGATCTCGACCAGGTGTTCCAGCAGCACCGAACCGATGCCCCGGCCCTGATGGGCATCTGCCACCACGAACGCGACTTCGGCGGTCGAGGCCGGATGCCGCGGATCGGGCGGCAGCCGATCGAACCGGCCGACCGCGATGATCTCGCCGTTGAGCCAGGCCGCCAGCGCGACCCGGTCGACGTTGTCGACATGGCTGAACCGAACCAGGTCACGTGGCGGGATAGTCGGGTAGGCCGAGAAGTAACGCAGGTAGCGGGTACGTACCGATAGCTGGCCGTGGAACTGGACCAGCGCGTCGGCGTCGTCCGGAACGATCGGGCGCAGATGCACCGCGCCGCCGTCGGCGACCAGCACGTCGGCTTCCCAACGCGGCGGGTAGCTCGGCGTCGGGCTCGGGTCGGGCACCTGCTCAGTCACGCGGATCGGCCGGATCCAGCCCGAGCAGCGGGAAGCTGGCATCGCGGGTGGCCGCGATCGAGCGATCCAGCCAGGACTCGCCGCCCGGCATCCACTGCTGCGGCGACGGGCTGCGGCCCTCGCCCATCCACCTGGGCAGCTTCGCGCTCACCCCGCGCCGGCGCAGATCATCGGTCCAGGACTGGGGAATCTCCAACTCGGGCGCGATCGGGTGGCCGCTGACCTCAGCGAGCAGGTGGGTCCAGGCCCGGGGCACGCAGCGCAGCACACCGTATCCGCCACCGCCGAGGGCCAGCCACTTGCCACCGGCCGCCCGGTGCGCCAACTCGTGCAATGCCGCGTAGGCCGCGCGCTGACCGTCCACAGTGAGCGCCAGATCGGCCAGCGGATCCTCGTGATGGGTGTCGCAGCCGCACTGGGTGACCAGCACGTCCGGACGGAACGAGCTGACCGCGCCCGGCACGACCGCGTTGAAGGCCCTGAGCCAGCCGTCATCGGCCGTTCCCGGCGGCAGCGCGAGATTCATCGCGGTGCCCGCTCCGGGGCCGTCACCGACCTCGCTGGCAAGCCCGGTGCCCGGGTAGAGCGTGCGCGGGTCCTGGTGCAGCGAGATCGTCAGCACCCGCGGATCCTCATAGAAGGCCGCCTGCACGCCATCGCCATGGTGGACGTCGATGTCGATGTAGGCGATCCGCTGGGCGCCGGCGGCCAGCAGCGTCCGGATCGCCAGCACCACATCGTTGAGGACGCAGAAGCCGGCCGCCGAGCCATGCATCGCGTGGTGCAGGCCGCCGGCGATGTTGACCGCGTGGTCCGGGCCTGCCCGGCCGTCCTGCCAGACCTGTAACGCGGCCAGGCTGGAACCGCCGGCGATCAGCGCCGCCGCGTCGTACATGCCCGCGAACACCGGGTTGTCGGCGCTGCCCAGGCCGAAGCCGAGGTAGTCCGGATCGCTGCTTGCGGTACGCACCGCGGCCAGGTACTCAGCCGAATGCACCGTGCGCAGCTGATCCTCGCCGGCCGGCAGCGGTTGCAGCACCCGCAATCGGTCGAGCACGCCCAGGCTGCGCGCCAGCGAGACAGTCAGTTCCAGGCGTACCGGGGCCATCGGGTGTTCACCGAAGTCGTAGGCGAGATATCCCTCGCCCCAGACCAGGCTCGCTCGGCATTCGGTTTCGGCACTCATCGACGCCATGGCAGTGACGGTAATCCCCGACCCGGCCGCTTACACCTCAGCCAGCTCGTTGATCGCGCGACCCGAGCGGGCCGGCGGCTTGTGAGCTTGGACATACCGGTGCATCCGGATCGGCACCACCGCACCGACCCGGCCCGGCCGGCTGAGGCCGAGTCGGCGCCAGCCAGCGTGGGCAACTGCATAGCCCTCCGGGCGGCTGAGCCGCCCCGATCGGCGGTATCGTTCGCGACGATAGGAAGCAAAGCTGCTGCGCGGACAGCGCACCTAGCGGAGGACGACGATGACCTCGAGCAAGACAGTGCAGTCAGGTGGTGGCTCAGATGGTGGCAAGGCAGTAAACGGCGTCAACGCGCCGGGCCGGGCCAAGATCGCCGCGCGCACGCTGCGCGGTGACCGCTGGTGGATGCCTCAGCTGATCACCGGCAGCATCCTGGCCCTGTTCGCGATCTACGCGACGATCCGGGCCTTCCAGAACGGCGACTACTACTCCGAGCCGTACCTGACCCCGCTCTACTCGCCGTGCCTGTCCACCAAGTGCGTGCCTGATTCCAGCGACTTCGGTACCCCGATCGGACACTGGTTCCCGCTGTCGCCGGCGATCCTGATCCTGATCTTCCCGCTCGGTTTCCGGATGACCTGCTATTACTACCGCAAGGCCTATTACCGCGCGTTCTGGCTGTCGCCGCCGGCCTGCGCGGTCGCCGAGCCGCACGCCAAGTACTCCGGCGAAACCCGGTTCCCGCTGATCATCCAGAACATCCACCGCTACTTCTGGTACTTCGCGATGCTGTTCTGCGTGATCCTCAGCTACGACGCGGTCCTGGGTTTCCGCAACGAGCACGGCAAGTGGGGGCACATGGGCCTGGGCACCGTGATCCTGCTGATCAACGCCGCGCTGATCTGGGCCTACACGCTGTCCTGCCACTCCTGCCGGCACATCACCGGCGGCCGGCTGCGGCACTTCTCCAAGCACCCGGTTCGGTACTGGGCCTGGACGAAGGTCTCGATCCTCAATGCCAAGCACATGCAGCTGGCCTGGGCGTCGCTGGTCTGGCTGGTCGTCACCGACTTCTACATCTTCCTGCTCGCACACGGCAGTTTCGGCGACCCGCGATTCTTCTGAGCTTGCCCACCGGCCGCTCGGCGATGCCGGGCCCAGCCGATCCGGACCGCGAACCCGCTGAATATCTCAAAGGATTAGTGCACTGATGACCGAATACGAAGAGCATCACTACGACGTCGTGATCATCGGCGCCGGTGGTGCCGGTTTGCGCGCCGCGATCGCCGCCCGCGAGGCAGGCATGCGGACCGCGATCATCTGCAAGTCACTGTTCGGCAAGGCCCATACCGTGATGGCCGAGGGCGGCATCGCGGCCTCGATGGGCAACGTCAATTCCAACGACAACTGGCAGGTTCACTTCCGTGACACCATGCGCGGCGGCAAGTTCCTGAACAACCCGCGGATGGCTGAGCTGCACGCCAAGGAAGCACCGGACCGGGTCTGGGAACTGGAAACCTACGGCGCGCTGTTCGACCGCACGCCAGAAGGCAAGATCAGCCAGCGCAACTTCGGCGGCCACGAGTACCCGCGACTGGCCCATGTCGGTGACCGGACCGGCCAGGAGCTGATCCGCACCTTGCAGCAGAAGATCGTCTCGTTGCAGCAGGACGACGGCGCGGCCGAGACCGGCCGGCCAGCCGGAGCCGGCAAGGCGGTTGCCGACAACGGCAAGCTGCGGGTGTTCGCCGAGCTCACCGTCACCGAATTGCTCGCCGACGATTCCGGTGCGATTGCCGGGGCGTTCGGCTACTGGCGCGAGTCGGGCAAGTTCGTGGTGTTCCGCGCGCCGGCCGTGGTGCTGGCAACCGGTGGTATCGGCAAGTCGTTCAAGGTGACGTCCAATTCCTGGGAATACACCGGCGACGGTCACGCGCTGGCGCTGCGGGCCGGTTCGAGCCTGCTGAATATGGAGTTCATCCAGTTCCACCCGACCGGCATGGTGTGGCCGCCGTCGGTGAAGGGCATCCTGGTCACCGAGTCGGTTCGTGGTGACGGCGGCGTGCTGCGCAATTCCGACGGCAAGCGGTTCATGTTCAACTACGTCCCGGATGTCTTCCGCAAGAACTACGCCGAGACCGAGGACGAAGCCGACCGGTGGTACTCCGATCCGGACAACAACAAGCGCCCGCCTGAGTTGCTGCCGCGTGATGAGGTTGCCCGCGCGATCAATTCCGAGGTCAAGGCCGGCCGCGGCTCACCGCACGGTGGGGTGTTCCTGGACGTCTCGACCCGGCTGCCGGCCGAGGAGATCATCCGACGGCTGCCCTCGATGCACCATCAGTTCAAGGAGCTTGCCGACGTAGACATCACCGCCGAGCCGATGGAGGTCGGGCCCACCTGTCACTACGTGATGGGCGGCGTCGAGGTCGAGCCGGACAGCACCGCGGCAGTTGGCGTGCCAGGCCTGTTCGCGGCCGGCGAGGTGGCCGGTGGCATGCACGGCTCGAACCGGCTCGGTGGCAACTCGCTTTCTGACCTGCTGGTGTTCGGCAAGCGTGCCGGGGTGGGTGCGGCTGCCTATGTCAGCGGCCTGGCCGGCCAGTACCCAGACCCGAAAGCAGGCTCGGTCGAGGCCGCGGTCGCCGACGCGCTGGCCCCGTTCGATCAGGCCGACGGCGAGAATCCATACACCCTGCACCAGGAACTGCAGCAGTCGATGAATGACCTGGTGGGCATCATCCGCAAGGAAGCCGAGATGCAGGAGGCACTGGACCGGCTGGTCGAGCTCAAGCGACGGGCCGGCCAGGTCAGCGTCGAAGGGCACCGGGAGTTCAATCCGGGCTGGCACCTGGCGCTGGATCTGCGCAACATGATCGCGGTCAGCGAATGCGTGGCCAAGGCGGCCCTGATGCGGCAGGAGAGTCGCGGCGGCCACACTCGCGATGACTACCCGACGATGAGTCCCCAATGGCGCCAGCAGAACCTGATCTGCCGCGCCGAGCGTGAGGGCAACGGGCTTGGCGATGTGACCGTGGTGTCCCAGCCGATCCCGGCGATCCGTCCGGACCTGCTCGAGTTGTTCGAGCGCGATGAGCTGTCGAAATACCTGACCGAAGCCGAACTGCCGGCCACCACCGGAGGGAACTGAACATGTCCTACCAGGCGAAGTTCCGGGTGTGGCGTGGCGACGCCGACAGCGGCGAACTGCGTGAGTTCACCGTCGAGGTGAACGAGGGCGAGGTCGTGCTCGACATCATCCATCGGTTGCAGGCCACCCAGGCCTCTGACCTGGCGGTGCGCTGGAACTGCAAGGCCGGCAAGTGCGGTTCCTGCAGTGCTGAGATCAACGGTCGGCCGCGATTGCTGTGCATGACCCGGATGTCGACCTTCACCGAAGCCGAGACGATCACGGTAACCCCGCTGCGCGCCTTCCCGGTCATCCGAGACCTGGTCACCGACGTGTCCTTCAATTACCAGAAGGCCAACGAGGTGCCGGCCTTCGCGCCGCCGGCCGGGCTCAAGCCGGGCGAGTACCGGATGCAGCAGGTGGACGTAGAGCGCTCGCAGGAGTTCCGCAAGTGCATCGAATGCTTCCTGTGCCAGGACACCTGCCACGTGGTCCGCGATCACGAGGACAACAAGGCATCCTTCGCCGGCCCGCGCTTCCTGATGCGGATAGCCGAACTCGACATGCACCCGCTGGACAGCCTGGATCGCAAGAACCAGGCGCAGGAGGAGCACGGGCTCGGCTTCTGCAACATCACCAAGTGCTGCACCGAGGTGTGCCCGGAGCACATCAAGATCACTGACAACGCCCTGATCCCGCTCAAGGAACGGGTCGCGGACAAGAAGTACGACCCGCTGGTCTGGCTGGGCAGCAAGATCTTCAAGCGCGGCGAGTAGCGCCGACCCCTAGCCTGCGCGGCACCGACCGAACCGGCGGCCGGCCC
>JBDSAN010000274.1:0-8795 GCA_039922115.1 Jatrophihabitantaceae bacterium | reverse complement strand
GTTGGTCGATTTCACCGAGCCACCGTAAAGCACCCGGACGCCTGCCGCGAGCTCGGCGCTGTAGCGCTGGGCCAGGGTGCCCCGGATCGCGCCGCACACTTCTTGCGCATCGGCCGGAGTGGCGACCTTGCCGGTGCCGATCGCCCAGACCGGCTCGTAGGCGATCACGATCGATGCCACGTCGGTGTCGGCGATGCCGGCCAGCGCCCCGTCCAGCTGGTTGACGCAGTGCGCGACATGGCCGTCGGCCTCGCGCACGTCCAGCCGCTCGCCGATGCACAGGATCGGGATCAGGCCGTTGGCGAACGCGGCCTTGACCTTGGCGTTGATCAGCTCGTCGGATTCCTGGTGATACTCCCGCCGCTCGGAATGCCCGATCACCACGAACGTGCAGCCGAGCTTGGCCAGCATCGCGCCGGCGATGTCACCGGTGTAGGCGCCGACCGAATGCGGCGACACATCCTGCGCGCCGTAGCTGAGCCGCAGCTTGTCACCGTCCACCAGGGTTTGCACCGAACGGATATCGGTAAACGGCGGCAGCACGGTCACGTCAACGGCGTCGAAGTGTTGCGGCTTCAGGCTGAAGGCGATCTTCTGGACGAGCGCGAGCGCCTCGAAGTGATTGAGATTCATCTTCCAGTTGCCGGCAATCAGCGGTTGCCGCAAAGGCTGGCGGGCCATCAGCGATCGCCTGCCGAGGTCAGCACTTCGATGCCCGGCAGTTTCTTGCCTTCCAGGTATTCCAGCGACGCGCCGCCGCCGGTGGAGATGTGACCGAACCGGTTCACGTCGATGCCGAGCGCGCGCACCGCGGCGGCCGAGTCACCGCCACCGACCACGGTCAGGCCACGGGCGCCGGTGATCGCCTCGGCAACCCCCTTGGTGCCGGCCGCGAACGGGGCCACCTCGAACACGCCCATCGGCCCGTTCCAGAACACGGTGTCGGCCTCGGCCAGCACCCGGCCGAACAGTGCGACCGAGTCGGGTCCGATATCCAGGCCCTTCTGCCCGTCCGGGATGGCATCGGCCGGAACCACGCTGGCTTCGGCATCATCGGTGACCTCGGCGGCGACCACGATGTCGCTCGGCAGCACGATCTTGTCACCGGCCTCGGCGAGCAACCGCCTGCAGTTGTCGACCTGATCGGCCTCCAGCAGCGAGTCACCGACCCCGTGGCCCTGTGCCTTCAGGAAGGTGAAGCACATCCCGCCGCCGACCAGCAGCCGGTCGACCTTCGGCAGCAGCGCGTCGATCACGGCAAGCTTGTCCGACACCTTCGAGCCGCCGAGCACGACCACGTACGGCCGGCCCACCTCGCCCGCCTCGCCGGTGAGCTGCTTGAGCACCTCGACCTCGCGGCTGACCAGATCACCGCAATAATGCGGCAGCAACTCGGCGACATCGAAGACCGAGGCATGCGCCCGGTGCACCGCTCCGAAGGCATCGTCGACGTAGGCACCGCCGTCCTCCTCACCGCCGGTGAGCTGGGCCAGGGCCCGGGCGAAGGTGGCCCGGTCGGCCGGGTCCTTGGCCGTTTCACCGGCGTTGAACCGGACGTTCTCCAGCAGCACCAGCTCACCGTCGGCCAGCTCGCCGGCCAGCAACCGGGCGCTTTCACCAACGGTGTCCAGGGCGAACTCGACCGGGCTGCCGAGCAGCTGGGCCAGCCGGTCGGCCACCGGGCGCAGCGAGTACTTCGCCTCCGGTGCCCCCTTCGGCCGGCCCAGATGCGCGACCACGATCACCCGAGCTCCGTGTTGGAGCAGCTTCACCAGCACCGGCAGCGACGCCCGGATCCGACCATCGTCAGTAACCCGCGGTGACTCATCTTTCGACAGCGGGACGTTGAGGTCACAGCGGACGAGCACTCGCCGTCCCTTGACCCCCACCTTGATCAGGTCCTCGACTGTGCGCATGCGTTGCTGCTCCCGGATGGCGGTTGGTTAGAGGCTGGCGCCGACGTAGCTCACCAGGTCGGCGAGCCGGTTGGAGTAACCCCACTCGTTGTCGTACCAGCCGATCACCTTGACCTGGTTGCCGATCACCTTGGTCAGGGTGGCGTCAAAGATGCAGGACGCCGGGTCGGTGACGATGTCGGCCGACACGATCGGGTCCTCGGTGTAGACCAGGTAGCCCTTCAGCGGGCCGTCCGCAGCGGCCTTGTAGGCAGCCTTGACCTCATCGACGGTGGTCTCACGGGCCAGCGTGACGGTCAGGTCGGTGGCCGAACCGGTCGGCACCGGAACCCGCAGCGCGTAGCCGTCCAGCTTGCCCTTCAGCTCCGGCAGCACCAAGCCGATCGCCTTGGCCGCACCGGTCGAGGTCGGGATGATCGACAGGGCCGCGGCCCGGGCCCGGCGCAGGTCCTTGTGCGGGGCGTCCTGCAGGTTCTGGTCCTGGGTGTAGGCATGGATCGTGGTCATCAGACCCTTCTCGATGCCGAACGCGTCGTGCAGGACTTTCGCCAGCGGTGCCAGGCAGTTGGTGGTGCAGGAGGCGTTGGAGATGATGTGGTGGTTGGCCGGGTCGTAGTTCTCGTGGTTGGCGCCCATCACGATGGTGATGTCGTCATCGGTGGCCGGGGCAGAGATGATGACCTTCTTGGCACCGCCGTCGAGGTGTTTGCGGGCGTCGGCTGCCTTGGTGAAGAAACCGGTCGACTCGATGACCACATCGACGCCGAGGTCCTTCCACGGCAGGTTTGCCGGGTCACGCTCTTCCAGCGCCCGGATCGCCTTGCCGCCGACAATGATGTTCTGCTCGTCGTAGCTCACGTCGGCCGGGAACCGTCCGAGGATCGAGTCGTACTTCAGCAGGTGCGCCAGGGTCTTGTTGTCCGTCAGGTCGTTGACGGCCACCACCTCGATGTCCGCGCCGGCGGCCTGCACCGCTCGGAAGAAGTTGCGACCGATGCGGCCGAAGCCGTTGATGCCAACCCGTACCGTCACGTGATTCTCCTTGAGGTATTTACCGGGCCGATCGTTCACCCGGGACTTGTTCTGCAACCGAGAAGGGCATGGACGCCCGCCGACCCGACCGGGCTGGTGCGGCTGCGTCGTTGCTCGCCGAACTCGTCTGTCACCGGAAACTTTATCTGGCTGGCCGCGGTGGGCTGAGGTCAGGCCGACTACCGGCCGGTAGCGGTTACGGCGTTGGCTGTCGCTGGTCGCGTGGCTTGCTCCGGACGAGTGGGCAGTTGCACTCGGTTGGCGCGCACGAGTGGGTGGTTACGCCGTCCGATGGGCAATTGCAAGCGGCCACTCGTGCCCAAACCGCCCACTCGACCTGGAGGGCGGGGCTGACTAGGGCGCCAACATTTCCGGCGTTACTGAACTTAACGCGGCCAGGTGCAACGAGGGCTGACTAGGGCGCCAGCATTTCCGGCGTAACGGCGGCCTCGGTGTTCGGGATGCCCTCGTCCTGTGCCCGCTTGTCCGCCATGGCAAGCAGCCGACGGATCCGGCCGGCGACCGCATCCTTGGTCATCGGCGGATCGGACAGGCTGCCCAGCTCCTCCAGCGAGGCCTGCTTGTGTTCCAGCCGCAACCGGCCTGCCTGCAGCAGGTGCTCCGGAGCGTCCGCGCCGAGGATCGCCATCGCCCGCTCCACCCGCGCGCCGGCCGCCACCGCGGCCCGGGCTGAGCGTCGCAGGTTGGCGTCGTCGAAGTTGGCCAGCCGGTTCGCGTTGGCCCGCACTTCGCGGCGCATCCGGCGCTCCTCCCAGGCCATCACCGAGTCATGCGCGCCGAGCCGGGTCAGCAGCGCGCCGATCGCGTCGCCGTCACGCACCACCACCCGATCAGCGCCGCGCACCTCGCGAGCCTTGGCCAGGATGCCCAGCCGGCGGCCGGCACCCACCAGCGCCAGCGCGGCCTCGTTGCTCGGGCACGTGATCTCCAGCGAGCCGGCCCGACCTGGCTCGGTCAGCGATCCGTGCGCGAGGAATGCGCCACGCCAAGCCGCTTCGGCCTCGGCGATGGTGCCAGCGACCACCTGGGTGGGCAGGCCGCGGACCGGCCGACCGCGCAGATCCACCAGGCCAGCCTGCCGGGCCAGCCCCTCACCGTCCTTCGCGACCCGGACCAGGTAGCGGGTGCCCTTGCGCAGGCTGCCGCCGGTCACCACCTGAATCTCGGCGACATGCCCGAACACGTCCGAGATTTCCTTGCGCAGCCGGCGCGCCACCGAGCCGGTGTCCAGTTCGGCCTCGATCACGATCCGGCCGGCAATCAGGTGCAGCGCCCCCGCGAATCGGAGCAGAGTGGCGATCTCGGCGCGACGTGCGCTCGCCCTGCTGATCGTCACCCGGCTGAGTTCGTCCTTGACCGCAGCCGTCATTGCCATCTGTGCACTCCTTATGTCACGCCAGTGTCGTGCCGCGACGCGGCATTGCAGCGTCGCCGTCGTTCAGGGTCAGGCCGGCAGCATCAGCCACCGCAATGCTGAGCATGCCTGGATCGTGCCGAGCCGGCTCGTCGGAAGCCGCAACTGGCGCCAGCACCAGCCGAGCATCGACGCTGTGGGTGTAGCGCCGCAGGCCAACTGGATCCAGCACTGACTCCGAATCGGCGATGACCACGTCCACCCTCAACCTAGGGCAATGCTCCCGCAGCGCTCGCAGGTGTTCCTCCGGGGAGAAATCGTCGGTCTCGCCGACCTGCGGTTCGAGGTTCAGGATGATCACCCGGGTGGCCGCGGTGCGGGTCAGCGCATTGGCCAAGCCGGGCACCAGCAGGTGCGGGATAACGCTGGTGAACCAGGAACCGGGCCCGAGGATGACCAGGTCGGCGGCCAGGATCGCCTCGACGGCCTCGGGGCAGGCTGACGGGTCCGGCGGGATCAGCCTGATCGAGGTGACCCGGCCGGCCGTCGCCGCAATCGCCGATTGGCCACGTATTCGACGCAACCGCACCGGATCGTCGGAGTCGACGCTGGCCACCTCGGCGATCAGGTCCAGCGGCTGCCGCGACATCGGCAGCACCCTGCCGTGCGCGCCGACCAGCCGGGCGAGCTCGTCCAGTGCCAGCACCGAATCGGCGTGCAGTTCCATCAGGCCGGTCAACAGCAGGTTGCCGATCGGGTGCCCGGCCAGCGCACCGGTGCCACCGAGCCGGTGTTGCAGCACCGTGGCCCAAGAGATCCGGCTGTCCGACCCGGCCGGCGCGAATGTGCTGGTGGACAGCGCGGCCAGTGCCATCCGCAAATCGCCCGGTGGCAGCACGTCCAGTTCCCGCCGGATCCGACCGGACGATCCGCCGTCGTCGGCGACTGTCACCACCGCGGTGATCTCGGTATCGAGCAGGCGAAGCGCGGACAGCGAGGCGTACAGGCCGTGCCCGCCACCGAGCGCGACCACCTTCAGCGGTTGCCGGTCGAGCACTACTCGCGACCCAGGTCTCGATGAACCACAGTTGCCCGGACGCCCAGTTCGGTCAGCCGCCGGACGATCTCGCGGCTCATCGCGACCGACCGGTGCTTGCCGCCGGTGCAGCCCACCGCCAGGGTCAGGTACTGCTTGCCCTCACGCTTATAGCCGGCGCCGATGATCTGCAGGATTTCGGTGTACTTGTCGAGGAATTCGCCGGCCGACTCCTGGCTCAGCACGTAGTCGGCAACCTCGGCGTCCTCGCCGGTCTGCTCGCGCAGTTCCGGAATCCAGAACGGGTTCGGCAAGAACCGGACATCGACCACCAGATCGGCATCGATCGGCAAGCCGTACTTGAAGCCGAACGAGACGACCGTCGCCCGCAGGTCCGGCACGTCCAGCCCGTCAGCGGCGAAGGCCTGCTCGATCGCCCGGCGAAGCTGCGGGACGGACCGCTCGGAGGTGTCGATGACCAGGTCGGCGATGTCGCGGAGTTGGCTGAGGATCGATCGCTCAGCGGTGATCCCGTCGGCCAACCGTCCGTCGCCCTGCAGCGGGTGGGCGCGCCGGTTGCTCTCGAAGCGCCGGATCAGGACGTGGTCGCTGGCTTCCAGGTACAGGATTCGCGGCCGCATCTCGCGCCGTTCCAGCTCGCCGATCACGCCGGTCAAGTCGGTGGAAAACCCACGGCTCCGGACATCCATCACGACAGCCAGCCGGGTCACCGCGCCCTGGCTGCGGCTGCCCAGGTCGACCATGGTGGCTACCAGTTCCGGAGGCAGGTTGTCGACGACGAAGAAGCCCAGGTCCTCCAGGCATTTCGCCGCCGTGCTGCGGCCGGCCCCCGACAGGCCGGTCACGATCACCGTTTCCAGAGCGCCATGTTCCGCGCTGGCCATCCGTGCGCTCCTTCGATCAAAGCTTAGCCATCCCGGGCCCCGCAGCCGATAGCTCCCGGCGGCACTCGATTTCGATGTGCCCGCCGTCGGCAGCGTAGCCGTCCTGGCTGACCCACGGGTCCGGTTACCACGATTTCCCTCGTACTGGTCAGCCGATGACCTCGCCGGTGCTCATGTTGACGGCCGGCTCACGGCTCGACTCGGCCTCAGCGAGGCTGTCGGCAACCCGCTGGGCAAGCTCCGGACCGAAGCCTGGCACCGCGGCGATCTGCTCGACGGTCGCTGCCCGCAATTTCTTCAGGGAGTTGAATTCCTTCAACAACGCCTTGCGCCGAGCCGGGCCGAGACCGGCGATGCCGGCCAGCTCGGACTCTGTCATCGACTTCGAGCGCTTCTGCCGGTGGAACGTGATGGCGAACCGGTGCGCCTCATCACGCACCCGCTGAAGCAGGTAGAGCGCCTCGGACGTCCGCGGCAGGATCACCGGATGGTCGTCGTCGGGCACCCAGACCTCCTCCAGGCGCTTGGCCAGACCTACCAGTGTGATGTCGGTGATGCCTAGTTCGGCCAGCACATTCTGGGCCGCGGCGACCTGCGGAGCACCTCCGTCGACTACCACCAGGTTCGGCGGGTAGGCGAACTTCTTGGGCCTGCCGTTGTCCAGCAGCGGCGCCGGGCTGGCATCGGCGCCGGCCGCATTCGAGCTGGCAGCGCCCGAGCTGGCCACGCCGGAGCCGGCAGCGTCGGCGGCAGCGTCGGCGGCAGCGAGTTCAGCCTGCTCCACGAGCTGGCGAGTGAACCGGCGCCTGATCACCTCGGCGATCCAGTCGGTGTCACCGCCGGTGCTGTGCATCGTGAACCGCCGGTACTCGCTCTTGCGAGCCAAGCCGTCCTCGAACACCACCATGCTGGCGACCACGTTGGTGCCCTGCACGTGGCTGATGTCGAAACACTCGATCCGCAAAGGCGCATCGGCCATGTCCAGCGCTTCTTGCAGGTCCGACAGGGCTTGCGAGCGCGCGGTCAGGTCGGTGGCCCGGCGCAGCTTGTACTGCATGAACGCCTGCTCGGCGTTGCGTTGCACGGTCTGCATCAGCGACCGCTTGTCGCCACGTTGCGGCACCCGGATCGAGACCCGGCTGCCCCGAAGCTCGCCGAGCAACTCGGCGAGCGCCTCGTGGTCCTCCGGCAGCTCAGGCACCAGCACCTCGCGCGGTACCACCGAATCGTCCTGACCATAGAATTGCAGCACAAACTGCTCCACGATCTCACCGACCGCAGAGTCCTCGTTCAGCGCTGCCGCCGAGTCGACCACCCAGCCGCGCTGGCCACGCACCCGACCGCCCCGCACGTGAAACACCTGCACCGCGGCCGATAGCTCATCGGTGGCGAAGGCCACCACGTCGGCGTCGGTGCCGTCGGTCAGCACGACCGCCTGCTTTTCCATCGAGCGGCGCAGGGCATCCAGGTCATCGCGCAGCCGGGCTGCGAGCTCGAACTCCAGGTCCGCGCTCGCCTGGGCCATTTGCTTCTCCAGCCGGCGCATCATCGAATCGGTCTTGCCGGCCATGAAATCGCAGAAATCGTTGACGATCTCACGGTGCTGCTCGGCCGATACCCGACCCACGCACGGCGCGCTGCACTTGCCGATATAGCCGAGCAGGCAGGGCCGGCCGATCTGCCCGGCCCGTTTGAACACGCCGTTGGAGCAGGTCCGGGCAGGAAACACCCTGAGCAACAGGTCAAGCGTCTCGCGGATCGCCCAGGCATGCGCGTACGGCCCGAAGTACCGGACGCCGGCCTTCTTCGCCCCGCGCATCACCTGCAACCGCGGAAACTCCTCGTTCAAGGTGACGGCCAGCGACGGGTAGGACTTGTCGTCGCGATAGCGGACGTTGAACCTCGGGTCGAACTCCTTGATCCAGTTGTACTCAAGCTGCAGTGCCTCGACCTCGGTGGTAACGATGGTCCACTCGACGCTGGCCGCCGAGGTGACCATCTGCCGGGTACGCGGATGCAGCGCGCTCAGGTCGGCGAAGTAGGAATTCAGCCGTGATCGCAGGCTTTTGGCCTTGCCGACATAGATAACCCGGCCGCCGGCGTCGCGAAACTTGTAGACGCCAGGCTGCACCGGGATGGTCCCCGGGGCGGGACGGTAGGTGGACGGGTCAGCCATCGTTGCACCCTAGCGATCGGCAGCCCAGGAGTTCGGGCACCGAACTCACCCTGCGCTGCGTGAGCGAGCCGGTCGCTTCGCCGGCACCGACCGGCTGGTCACCGCACGCTTGGTCGAGGCTGTCGCGGCCGCCGCCCGGGCGCTCTTGGCGGCCTTGGCCGGAGCATCAGCGGGCTTGGCCTTGGCTGCCTTTGCGGCCGTTACCTTCGCGGCTGCTGCTTTCGCCGGTTCGGCCTTAGCCGGCGCTGCCTTAGCCGGCGCTGCTTTAGCGGGTGCCGCCTTAGCGAGGGCTGCCTTAGCGGTTGCTGCCTTTGCTTTGGCCGGTGTGTTCGAGGCCGGACTGGCCTTGGTTGCG
>JBDSAN010000273.1:0-4208 GCA_039922115.1 Jatrophihabitantaceae bacterium | reverse complement strand
CCGGTGTTGAACACCGCCTCGCCGAAACTCTCGCCAACCGCGCCGTAGGACTGCCCGGCGAAGGCGCGGCCATCCTCGAGCAGCAGCACCGCCGGCCGGTTCGTCAAGCCCGCCAGACCAGTCAGGCCGGTCACGCCAGCCAGGCCGGTCATGCCAGCACCCGATCGGCTGAGCCTGCGAGCACGCCGTCCAGGACGGTGGGCCGGCCGCGCAGGAAGGTCGCCAGCACTTGGCCAGGTAGTCGGCGCCCGGCATACGGGGTGTTGGCCGATAGCGAGGCCAGCTCCGACGGCACTACCAGCCAACTGGCTGCCGGGTCGATCAGGGTCAGGTTCGCCGGTTCACCCACCGCGATCGGGCGGCCATGCCCGGCCAGCCGGCCGATGCTCGCCGGCCGGGCACTCATCCGGTCGGCCAGGCCGGCCCAGTCCAGCCGGCCGGTCTGCAGCATGGTTTCGATCAGCACTCCGAGCGCGGTCTGCAAGCCCAGCATTCCGAAGGCCGCATCGCCGAAAGCGTGATCCTTGTCGTGCGCGGCGTGCGGGGCATGGTCGGTAGCCACCGCGTCGATGTTGCCGTCGGCCAGCCCGGCGCGCAGCGCTTCGACGTCCTCGGCCGGCCGCAGCGGGGGGTTCACCTTGTACACCGGGTCATAACCGGCCAGCAGGTCACAGGTCAGCAACAGGTGATGCGGGGTGACCTCGGCGGTCACCGCGATGCCACGACCCTTGGCCCACCGGATCACGTCCACGCTGCCGGCGGTCGAGAGGTGGCAGACGTGCAGCCGGGAACCGGTGTGCTCGGTCAGCATCACGTCCCGGGCAATCACCGACTCCTCGGCGACCGACGGCCAGCCGGGCAGCCCGAGCTGGCCGGACAGCTCGCCCTCGTGCGCGCAGGAATTGCCATCGGCCAGCCGCGGATCCTGGGCATGCTGGGCCAGCACCGCGTCATAGGGCTTGAGGTATTCCAGGGCCCGGCGCATCAGCCGGGCATCAGCCACGCAGTGCCCGTCGTCGCTGAACACCCGGACGGCCGCAGCCGAACGGGCCATGCCGGCGATCTCGGCCAACTGCTGGCCGGCCAGTCCCTTCGACACCGCCCCGACCGGACGGACGTCCACCAGGCCGGCGGCCCGGCCCAGCCCAGCGACCTGCTCGACGATCTCGGCGGTATCGGCGACCGGGTTGGTGTTGGCCATCGCATGCACGGCGGTGAAACCGCCCAGCGCCGCGGCTGCCGAGCCGGTGGCGATCGTCTCGGTGTCCTCCCGGCCGGGCTCGCGCAGGTGCGTGTGCAGGTCAACCAGCCCCGGCAACAGCACCGCGCCCTCGGCCGGCACCACCAGGCAACCGGCCGGTGCCTCGATCGAGGCACCGATCTCAGCGATCAGGCCGTTGACCAGCAGCACGTCGACCGGACGGCCGCCCAGCGGCGCCACCGCCTGCAACAGCACCGGACCGGACATGGATTGCGGGCTCACAGGCTTGCTCCGATCGTGGCCAGTTCGGGTTCGGGCGCCGGCTCGTCGGCGCCGGCAACCACGTGGTAGAGCACCGCCATCCGGACCGCGACGCCGGCCCGGACCTGATCGAGCACCAGCGAGCGGTCGCTGTCGGCGGCATCGCTGGAGATCTCCAGGCCACGGTTCATCGGCCCCGGGTGCAGCACCGGCGCGTGCTCGGGCAGCAGCGCCAGCCGGGCCCGGTTCAGGCCGTAGTTGGTGGCGTACTCGCGTTCGGTCGCGAAGTAACCGCCGCTCATCCGCTCCCGCTGCACCCGCAGCATCATCACCGCGTCCACGTCGCCGGCGACCTTGCCGGCCAGCGTCGCGTCCAGATCCCAGCTGGTGGCGCAGTTCCAGCTGGCTACCCCGGCCGGCATCAGGGTCGGCGGCGCGACCAGGGTGACCTGGGCGCCGAGCGTGTGCAGCAGCGCGACGTTCGAGCGGGCGACCCGGCTGTGGGTCAGGTCGCCGACGAGCACGATATGCCGGCCGGCCAGCTCGCCCAGCCGGCGGCGCAGCGCGAAGGCATCTAGCAGCGCCTGGGTCGGGTGCTCGTGGGTGCCATCACCGGCGTTGATGACGTGGCAGTCGACCCAGCCGGCGATCCGCTGCACGGCGCCCGAGCTGGCGTGCCGCACCACCAGCGCGTCCACCCCGAGCGCGGCAACGGTGAGCGCGGTGTCGCGCAAGCTCTCGCCCTTGCTGACGCTGGATCCCTTGGCACTTACGTTGATCACATCGGCCGACAGCCACTTGCCGGCGATCTCGAAGGACGACCTGGTGCGGGTCGAGTCCTCGAAGAACAGGTTCACCACGGTCCGGCCGCGCAGCGCCGGCAGCTTCTTCACCTGGCGGGACTGGATCGCGTCCATCTGCTCGGCCGAATCCAGGATCTGGCCGATCTCGATGGCGCTCAGGTCGGCAGCCGATAGCAGGTGCTGTGCCATTACCGCTCATCTCCTGGTTCGGTGGACTGGTCGGCGGCGGATTCGACAGCATCGGGCTGATCGGTGGCGCTCACGATGGTCACCTCGTCCACCCCGTCGGTCTCGACCAGGCTGACCCGCACCTGCTCGTCGGCCGAGGTGGGCAGGTTCTTGCCGACATAATCGGCGCGAATCGGCAGCTGTCGATGGCCGCGGTCGACCAGCACCGCCAGTTGCACCGCGCGCGGCCGGCCGATGTCGTTGAGCGCGTCCAGCGCGGCGCGCACGGTACGTCCGGAGAACAGCACGTCATCGACCAGGATCACCAGCTTGCCGTCGATGCCGCCGGGCGGCTCGACGGTGCGGCCCAATGGACGAACCGCCTGGGTCCGCAGGTCGTCGCGGTAGAGCGTGATGTCCAGGCTGCCGAGGCCGACCTTCAGCTGGCCGAAGCTGGCGATTCGATCAGCCAACCGGCTGGCCAGCTGCTGGCCCCGGGTCGGAATGCCCAGCAGCACAACGTCGTGGCCACCGTGGGTCTTTTCCAGTATTTGATGAGCTATCCGGTCCAGAACCCGGGACAGATCGGCCGGTTGCAGGACGGTCTTGGGACTACCCGCAAACACGCGGCGCACTGGTGCTGGCATAGGCTGCGCAGGCAACGAACCAGACTCCCTTCCTCGCCTCACCGGACGAGTCGTTAAAGGATGTCGAATTGCTGACGACGGTATCAGTAGGAGCTCAGCCGATGGCGGCGACGCGGCACGTTGTGCTATCCGTTACGGTGCGTCAAGAACTGTTACCCTGTGAGGTCAGCGTTACAACACAGAATCGTACAACCGAGACTCCACCGATTACCCGGCGTGGCCAATGTTTGAGGACGGGGACGTGACTGAGCACAACACTCCAACCATCGGCGATGGTGGCGGTGCGACGACCGCCAGCAGCGCAGCGTCGGATGCAGCGACCGAGGCAGCCGGCCTGGCGCCGGATGACCGCGAGTACGCCCGCGCGCTGGGCAGCCGGCTGAGGGCTGTTCGGTCGCAGCAACGGCTATCGCTGCACGGGGTGGAACGCAAGTCCGGGGGCAAGTGGAAAGCGGTGGTGGTCGGCTCCTACGAGCGCGGTGACCGCGCGGTGTCGGTGGCCCGGCTGGCCGAACTTGCCGAGTTCTACGGGGTACCGATCTCAGAACTGCTGCCGACCGAGGAGGGCGCGCCGAGCGCCCGGATCGATGCCAGCGGCAAGGTCGTGCTCGATCTGCAGAAGCTGCAGCACATCCCGGCCGAGGACGCGGCTCCGCTGGTGCGCTACGCCCAGTCGATCCAGCGCCAGCGTGGCGACTACGGCAACAAGGTGCTCTCGATTCGTGGCGAGGACCTGCGCGCGCTTGCCTTGATGTTCGACACCTCGCTGGACCAGCTCACCGAGAAGCTCATCGGCTGGGGCGTCCTCGCCCCGGGTTCAGTCGGACACACAGCCGACTGAGGCCAACGCAACGCAAGCCACCAACTTGGCCTTGCCGAACAACCAGTCGGCCACACAGCCGACTGAGGCCAACGCAACGCAAGCCACCAAACTTGGCCGCGCCGAACAACCAGTAGGCCACACAGCAGACTGAGGCCAACGCAACGCAAGCCACCAAACTTGGCCGCGCCGAACAACCAAGGCCACACAGCCGACTGAGGCTGGACCAAATTGGCCACCCCCGTGGCCGCGCCGAACAACCAGTCGGCCACACAGCCGACTGAGGCCAACGCAACGCAAGCCACCAA
>JBDSAN010000272.1:0-8221 GCA_039922115.1 Jatrophihabitantaceae bacterium | reverse complement strand
CGGCCGCGCTCGGCCGTGCCATCGATCAACTCATCGCCCGGCACGAGACGCTGCGGACCCGGCTGGTCGCCAACACCGATGGCCGGCCGATCCAGCTGATCGATGCCGCCGGGGCGTCCGAACTCGCTCAGCTCGACCTGTCGGCGGTTCCCGGCGATCAGGTGGAGCAGCGGCTGCGCGAGTTCGCGGTCGAGCAGGCGCTGCAACCGTTCGACCTGGCCGCCGGCCCGCTGTTCCGGCGAACGTTGATCCGGCTGTCGGCAACGGAGCACGCGCTGCTCATCGTGCTGCACCACACCATCTTCGACGGCTGGTCGTTCGGGGTGCTGCTGCGCGAGCTGGCCGCGTGCTACACCGAGCAGGTCACCGGGGTGCCGGCCGGCCTGGCTGAACTGCCGGTGCAATATGCCGATTACGCGCTGTGGGAGCAGGATCGGCTGTCCGGTCCGGAGCTGGCCGAGCTGGCCGAGTACTGGAAGGCGAACCTGGACGGGCTGGAAACCGTACAGCTGCCGACCGATCGGCCACGACCGATCGCGGCAGATCACAGCGGTGGGATCGAGCACGGCCACTTCGGCTCGACGCTGCTGCAGGGACTGCGAGAGCTGGCCAAGCAGCAGGGCACCACGCCCTTCGTCGTGCTGATGGCAACATTGCAAGCGCTGCTACACCGCTACACCGGCCAGCGCGACATCGTGGTCGGCACCGCCAGCGCGAACCGCAGCCGCGCCGAGCTCGCGCCGCTGATCGGCTTCCTGGTCAACACCTTGCCGATCCGGACGGATCTGTCCGGCGATCCGAGTTTCACCGACCTGCTGGAGCGGGTTCGGGAGCAGGCGCTGGCCGGCTACTCGCATCAGGACCTGCCGTTCGCCAAGCTGGTGGACCTCCTGCAGGTGGAGCGTGATACCAGCCGGGCACCGGTGTTCCAGGTCGGGCTGACCTTCGCTGAGGCAGCCCCGCCGCTCACCGCCGGCGCCGACCAGCAGCTGAGCATCGAGCTCGAACTGGTCGACCTGCTCGCGTCAAAGTTCGACCTGAACCTGTTCGCCGAAGCCCGCGACGGCGCGCTGTCGATGAAGATATCCTACCCACCGGCCCTGTACGACCCGTCGACCGTGCGCCGGTTGCTCGGTCACTTCGAGGTGATGCTCAACGGCGTGGTCGCCGACCCGAGCGCTCGGGTGTCGAAGCTGCCGCTGCTCACCGAGCAGGAACTGCATCAGGAAGTCGTTGAATGGAACGACACTGCTGCTGAGTTCCCGGTGACCTGCATCCATCAGCGATTCGAGTGGGCAGTCGAGCAGACCCCGGACGCGATCGCGGCCAAGCTGGGCGATGCGCAGGTCAGCTACGCCCAGCTCAATGCCGAGGCCAACCAGCTCGCCGGCCGGCTGGTTGAGCTGGGCGTGGGCCGGGACGCCCTGGTCGGGGTGAGCATGCAGACCTCGCTGCGCCGGTTGGCGGTGCTGCTGGCGATCATGAAGGCCGGTGGCGGCTACGTCCCGCTGGACCCGGATCTGCCTGCTGATCGGCTGGCGTTCATGGTTGACGATGCCCGGATGCCAGTGGTGATCGCCGATGCCGAGAGCGTGGCCAGCTTGCCGAGCACCGCCGCCACGGTGCTCGAACTGGATCGGGAATGGGCTGAGATCAGCAAGCGTGACAAGGCAAATCTTGATCGGGGTACCGAACCGTCCGATATTGCCTACGTGATCTACACCTCCGGCTCTACCGGCCAGCCCAAGGGCGTGGTGGTCGAGCACCGGCACGCGCTGAACTTCCTGCTGGGCATGATCGAGCACTGGAAGATCGGCCCCGGCGATCGGGTCCAGCAGTTCGCCTCGCTGAACTTTGACGTCTCGGTGATGGACATGTTCATGACCTTGCTGTCCGGCGCGACGCTGATCCTGGCTGACCGAGAGACGCTGCTCTCGCCGCCTCGGCTGGCCGACCAGCTGCGCAGCGAGCGGGTGAGCTTCTGCTGCATGCCGCCTGCTGTGGTCAACCTGCTGACCGGGCAGGACTTTCCGGACCTGCGGATCCTGCTGTCGGCCGGTGAGGAACTGTCGGCCGAGCTGGTCAAGAGCTGGCTACGTCCCGGCCTGCACTTCTACAACGGCTACGGGCCGACCGAGGCCGCGATCGGTGCCACCTTCGGCGAGATGGACGGCACCAGCTTTCCGCCGCCGATAGGCCGGCCGAAGCCGAACTACCAGGTGTACGTGCTGGATTCCTACCTGAACCCGGTGCCGGTAGGCGTGGTCGGCGAGCTGCACATCGGCGGCGCGGGGGTTACCAGGGGCTACCTGAACCGGCCCGAGCTGACCGCTGAAAGGTTCATCGACGATCCGTTCAATGGCCGTCCTGGTGCCCGGCTGTACAAGACCGGCGACCTGGTTCGGCGGCTGCCTGACGGCAACATCGTGTTCGTCGGCCGGATCGACGGGCAGATCAAGATCCGGGGCCTGCGGGTGGAACTCGGTGAGATCGAAGCGGCGATGGTGACCCACCCGAGCGTGCTGCAGTCGGTGGTCACGGTGATCACCGATCGGGCCGGCGACAAGCAACTGGCCGGCTACGCCAGGGTGAACGCTGACGCCGCTGAGCTGACGGCGGCCGACCTGCGCCAGCACCTGGCCCAGCGGTTGCCGAGCTACATGGTGCCCACCCACCTGATGCTGCTGGACTCGTTCCCGTTGACCGCGAACAAGAAAATCGATCGGGCGGCGTTGCCGCACCCGGACGAGGTGGCGGTCGAGGACCGCTATGTCGCGCCGAACACCCTGATCGAGACGGTGTTGGTGGACATGTATGCCAACCTGCTGAACCAGGATCGGATCGGGATCGAGGACAGCTTCTTCGATGTCGGCGGCAGCTCGCTGCAGGCGATGCAGCTGGTTACCCGGTTGCGCAACGACCTGGCCGTCGACGTCGATGTCACCGCGATCTTCCTGGCCCCGACGCCCAGGTTGCTAGCGGTGCTGCTGTGTGAGAAGTACGAGCTGGAGGACGCCGAGCTGGGCGAGGACGGCATCGACGGGTTCACCGACCAGGAGCTGCAGAACAGCTGATTCGACCGAGCAGAACTAGGAACGTGAGCGAGCGAGATGCTTACCGATGCCCAGCGGGAGTCGCTGGCTGCCAGGCTGCGCAAGGGCCGGGCGCCGGCTGAGCAAGGCATCGCCCGGCGCTCGGCGACCGATGAGATCGCGTTGTCCTACGGGCAGGAACAGCTATGGTTCATCGACAAGTTCGCGCCCGGGTTGCCGGTCTACAACGTGGCCAGCGGCCTGTGGTTGGACGGGCCGCTGCAGGTGCCCGCACTCGGCCGGGCGATCACCGGGCTGCTGGCCCGGCATGAGGCGTTGCGAACCCGGCTGGTCACCGGAGCCGACGGGCGGCCGGTTCAACAGGTGGACCCGCCGGTCGCCTTCGAGCTGAACCTGCACGACCTGTCCGAGCTTGCGCCGGGCCCGCGGCAGGATCGGTTGCGCGAGCTGGCCGGCGAGCTGGCCGCTGCGCCATTCCAGCTCGCGGTCGGACCGCTGTGGCGCGCCGAGCTGGTTCGGTTGTCGCCGCAACAGCAAGTGTTGCTGATCGTGGTGCATCACGCGGTCTTCGACGGCTGGTCCTTCGGCGTGCTGACCCGCGAGCTGGCCGCGCTGTATCAGGCCGAGGTGACCGGGCAGCCGGCCGGCCTGGCTGAGCTTGCGGTGCAGTTCGGCGATTACGCGAGCTGGGAGCGCAACCGGCTGGCCGGCCCGGCGCTGCAGCCGCTGCTTGATTTCTGGCAGGCCGAGCTGGCCGGCCTGCCCACCCTGGAGCTGCCCACGGATCGTCCCCGGCCGCTGCTGGAAAGCCACCGTGGTGGGGTGTGCCGGCGCAGCCTGGACCCGGCGCTGCTGGCCGGGCTGCGGGCGCTGTCGGCGCGGGCCGGCTGCACGCTGTTCGTCACGCTGCTGGCCAGCGTGCAGTTGCTGCTCAGCAAGTACAGCGGCCAGGACGATGTCGTGGTCGGCACCCCGAGCGCGAATCGCAGCCGGGCAGAGCTGGCCCCGCTGATCGGCTTTCTGGTGAACACTCTGCCGATCCGGACGGACCTGTCCGGCGACCCGAGCTTCGAGCAGTTGCTGAGCCGGGTCCGCGAAACCACGGTGGCCTGCTACGCCCATGCCGACCTGCCCTTCGGCAAGCTGGTGGAGGCCTTGCAGATCGAGCGCGACCCGAGCCGGACGCCGGTGTATCAGGTGTCGTTCGCGCATGCCGAGACCGCACCTGAGCCGGTCACCGCGGCTGGCCTGAGCTTCACGGTGTTCGACGATTACCCCGATCCGGACACGGCAAAGTTCGATCTTGCGCTGTTCGCCGGTACCGGTGCGGGGCAGTTCGAGCTGGTCGTGCAGTACGCGCTGGACCTGTTCGACGAGCCGAGCGCCGAGCGGCTGCTGGCTCACCTGGGCCAGCTGCTGGCCGAGGTGGTAGCAACGCCGGATGCGCCGCTGTCCCAGCTGAACCTGCTCACCGAGGCCGAGCTCTACCAAGAGCTGGTCGGCTTCAACGACACCGCGGCCGAGCTGACCACCGGCTGCCTGCACCGGCTGTTCGAAGCGCAGGTTCGCCGAGCACCGGACGCGCTGGCCGCCGTGTTCGGCGCCGAATCGGTCAGCTACACCGAGCTGAACCGGCAGGCCAACCAGCTGACGCGCTGGCTGCTCAGCCGCGGCGCCCAGGCCGGTGACCTGATCGGGCTGAGCATGCCGGCCTCGATCCGCCGGCTGGCCGCGGTGCTGGCGGTGCTCAAGGCCGGCTGCGGTTACGTCCCGCTCGATCCGGCGTTGCCGGCCGAACGGCGCGAGTTCATGCTGGCTGATGCTGAGGTATCGCTGGTGCTGACCGACGCGCTGCTGGCCGAGCACGCCTCGGTGATTGGCCGGCTACCGGTGGCGGACCTGCTCGGCGAGCCGGATCCGTCCGAGATTGCCTATGTCATCTATACCTCCGGCTCGACCGGCCAGCCCAAGGGCGTGGTGGTCGAGCACCGGCAGGTCGCGAACTTCGTTGCGGGCATGATCGATGCCGGCCTGCTCGGTGCCGGTGACCGGGTGCTGCAGTTCGCCTCGCTGAGCTTCGACGTCTCGGTGCTCGACATGTTTGGCTGCCTGCTCGCCGGTGGCTGCGCGGTGCTGGCCGAGCGCGAGACGCTGCTGTCACCGCCCCGGCTGGCCGCGCTGATGCGGGCCGAGCGGGTCAGCATGGCCTGCCTGCCACCGGCGGTGCTCAGCGTGCTCGCCGATCAGCAATTGCCAGAGCTGTCCGTGCTGATCTCGGCCGGCGAGCAACTGCCGACCAGCGTCGGGCAGGCCTGGTTGCGGCCGGGCCTGCGGTTGTTCAACGGTTACGGGCCGACCGAAACCACCGTGCTGTCCCTGATCGGCGAAGTGACCGGCGACTGTTGGCCGGCGCCGGTCGGGCTACCGCTGGCCAACTACCAGTGCTACGTGCTCGACCAGCATGACAACCCGGTACCGGTCGGGGTGATCGGTCAGCTGCACACCGGTGGGGCCGGGGTGGCCCGTGGCTACCTCAACCGGGCCGAGCTGACCGCCGAGCGGTTCATCGCCGATCCGTTCGATGACGCTGCCGGTGCCCGGCTGTACCGGACCGGTGACCTGGTCCGGCGGTTGCCAGATGGTCGGATCAGCTTTGTCGGACGGGCCGATGGCCAGGTGAAGCTGCGTGGCCTGCGGATCGAACTCGGCGAGATCGAGGCGGCGCTGTGCGCGCACCCGACGATCGGCCAAGCAGTCGTGGCGCTCACCGACCTGGCCACCGGCGAGCAACAGCTGACCGGCTACCTGCGCCGCGAGCCGGCCAGCTCAGCCGGTGCCGGGCCAGCCGAGATGGTCAGATTGCCGGCCGACCAGGACGAGCTGAAGCAGCACCTTGCCCGCTGGTTGCCCGGTTACATGATCCCGGCCCAGCTGCTTGAGGTCGAGCAATTTCCCTTGAATTCCAGTGGAAAGCTCGATCGTCGAGCACTGCCGGCGGCACCGGCCGCCGCTGCCGATCCGGTTCGGCCATATCAGGCACCGGCAACAGTCACCGAGCAGGCCGTTGCCGAGCTGTACGCCAGGCTGCTCAGCATCGAGCGAATTGATGTTCGGGACAGCTTCTTCGAGCGGGGTGGCAACTCGCTGCAGGCGATGCAGCTGGTCAGCAACCTGCGGGCCGGCCTGGGCGTGGACCTGCCGGTGACCGCGATCTTCCTGGCGCCGTCCGTGCAGCGGCTGGCGGCGCAGGTCGAAGCGGCCCGGCTGGGCGGGTCGGCCGAGGCCGACGGCGTGCTGCTGCGGTTGTCCGACGGCCTCGGCAGCCAACCGCTGTTCCTGGTGCACGCGGTCGGTGGCACCGTCTTCGCCTACACCCCGCTGGCGCAGGCGCTGGCCGAGCGCTACCAGGTGTACGGCATCCAGGCACGGAACCTGACCAGCCTGACGAGCCTGGCCACGACGCCGGTTCCCGAGGCCGGTCTCGCCGAGCTGGCAGCCGATTACCTGGCTGAGATCCGGCAGGTGCAGCCAGCCGGTCCGTACCGGATCGGAGGCTGGTCGATGGGTGCGTTGCTGGCCCACCAGATCGCCCACCAGCTTGAGCGGGCCGGCGAGCAGGTGAGCTCACTGGTGTTGCTCGACCCACCGTTCGCGATGCCGCCGGAATCGGCTGGTGATACCGAGCTCGCCGGGCAGTTTGTCGCGGACGCGCTGCGCACCCTCGGCCGGCCGGTCGCCAAGAGCGGCAGCGGCAGCGGCAACGGCAGCGACGGCGCCGACAACGGCAGCGGCGACAGCGGCAGCGGCGGTGTTGAGCAGGTCCTGCAGCGGCTGGCCGAGCTGGCTGATCCGTCCGGTGTCAGCCCTGACGAGGTACGGGCCGCGCTGGCCCGCCGGTTCGCGGTGTACGCCGGCAACCGGCGGCTGATGTCGGGTTACCGGCCCTCGGACAAGGTCCGGGCAGACACCGTGCTGATCAGCGCCCGGCACTCGCCGAACGCCGAAGCCGCCGGCCACTGGCCAGAACTGCTCGCCGGTCGGCTGGTCACCGCGGGCCTTGATGCCGATCACTACAGCCTGCTTCAGCCACCGCACTGCCACGAGGTTGCCGCGTTGATCGGCAAAGGCTCGATCAGCTAAGGCTGTTGCCGCTATTATCCGAATCCGTCCGCAAGATACTGACTCGAGCTAGGGCAACGATGTCGCGCCAAGACCAGATTCGCCCGTCCGATGAGACCGGTTCCCGTCCGCACCGGTTCACCGGCACTCCGACCGACCGGCCCTCGCCGCTACAGAACCGGGTACTGCCCACCGGCGAGATCATCGCGCACCCGGCTCGCGGCACCCTGATGGGTAACCGGGGTTGCATCCATGGCATCGACCGGCAACTCGGGGTGACTCGCTGGCGCAGCAAGATGTGGATCAGTTGCGTGCTGAAGTGGGGCAACACCCGCCGGGACGTGATGCCGCCGGGACGCTGGACCGCGCTGTTCTTCCTGGACGAGGCGACCGCTTTGTCGGCCGGGCACCGCCCGTGCGGCTACTGCCGGCGCGCTGATCACCTTGCCTTCGCCGGCGCCTGGGGTAGCGCGCAGCGGATGTCCGAGCGGCCACGCGCGGCGTTCATGGATATCGAACTGCACGCCGAACGGGTCGATCGGCGCCGGCGCAAGCTGACCAGGTCGGTGCCGTTCGCAACCTTGCCGGATGGCGCGATGATCATGCACGAGGGCGCGCCCGCGCTGGTCAGTGGTGGCCGGGCATTGCGCTGGTCACTGGCCGGGTACGGCCAGCCGCGCGACCTCGACGGCGACAGCACGGTGGTGCTGCTGACCCCGCCCAAGGTTGTCGGAGCGCTGGCCCACGGCTACCGGCCGATGGTGCACCCGACGGCCGGTGCTACCAGCATGCGCAGCACCGGTTGAGCCGGCGCTCAGATCAGCAGCTCGGCTACCTCGGACTCGGCCGCTCCGGCTGACCCGGCGCAGTCGGAGGCGGCTGGCAGGTCGCGGAGCTCCTTCAGCAGGGCGTGTTCGACGAAGTAGGCGAAGGAAGCGTAGCCGCGCCAGATCCGGCGCCACTCACCCTGCAGCACGCCCTCGCCGGCCACCCGGCGCACCCCGTCCAGGTAGCTGGCGATGATGTCGGCGGCCTGCCTGGTGTGTCCG
>JBDSAN010000271.1:0-8174 GCA_039922115.1 Jatrophihabitantaceae bacterium | reverse complement strand
CCGTTGATCAGTACCTCGGCGGTCTTGTCGGGTTGCTCCCAGTAGCCGCGCATCACCGAGTAGCCGCGAGTGCACAGCTCGCCGGTCTCACCGCGCGGGACCATCCGGCCGGTCACCGGATCGATCACCTTCACCTCGACGTGCGGGTGCACCCGCCCCACCGTGCTGGTACGCCGGTCCAGCGAATCGTCGGCCCGGGTCTGGGTGGACACCGGCGAGGTCTCGGTCATGCCGTAGCAAATGGTGACTTCGTCCATGTGCATCTCAGCGATCACCCGCTTCATCACCTCGACCGGGCACGGCGAGCCGGCCATGATCCCGGTCCGCAGGCTGGACAGGTCATAGCCGGCGAAGTCGGCTAACGCCAGCTCGGCGATGAACATGGTCGGCACCCCGTACAGCGAGGTGCACCGCTCGTCCTGGCAGGCTTGCAGCGCGGCGGACGGGTCGAAGCCGGCTGACGGGATCACCACGCAGGCACCGTGGCTGGTCGCGGCCAGATTGCCCATCACCATGCCGAAGCAGTGATAGAACGGCACCGGAACGCAGATCCGGTCCTGCTCGGTGTAGTTGCAGCCCTCACCGACCAGGTAGCCGTTGTTCAGGATGTTGTGATGGGTGAGCGTCGCGCCCTTCGGAAAGCCGGTAGTGCCCGAGGTGTACTGGATGTTGATCGGGTCGTCCGGGTCGAGCTTGGTCGCCCGCTCGGCGAGCTGCCCGGCCGGCACCGGGCGGCCCTCAGCAATCAACTGGTCCCAAGCCGGCTCACCGAGGTAGATCGTGTCCAGCAGTTGCGGGCATTCGCCGGCCACCTGCTCGACCATCGCCCGGTAGTCGCTGGTCTTGTGCTCGAGCGCTGAGAACAGCAGCCGGGTGCCGGACTGGTTGAGGACGAAGGCCAGCTCGTGACTGCGGTAGGCCGGGTTGATATTCACCACGATCACGCCAATGCGGGCGGTCGCGTACTGCACAAGCATCCAATCGATGCAGTTCGGCGCCCAGATCCCGACCCGGTCGCCGATGGCCAGGCCCCGTCCGAGCAGTCCCAAGGCCAGCGCATCCACCGCGGCGTCGAAGTCGGCGTAGCTCAGCCGCCGACCGGTGCTGGATTCCACGACCGCTTCCCGATCCGGAAACCGAGCGGCCATCCGAGCCAGGTTGCCACCAATCGTGTCGCCGAGCAGCGCGACTGCAGCGGTACCACTTGAGTAGGACAGCGCCGGTGGCTGGTTGATCTCGGTCATGGTCGGATTGAACTCGACGCGGCCCGGCTGCGCCAGGTCAGGCAGCAGGCAGAGCCTTCAGTGCAAAAAAAACTGAGCGCCGCACCTCCTGGTAGGAGATACGGCGCTCAGTGTGAACGCGCAGCCGGACTAGATCGGTCTAGACCTCGGCTGGGGTGTTCGTGTTGCCTTCGAGCAGCGAGCGGACTTCCGATTCGCGGTAGCGGCGGTGGCCGCCCAGCGTCCGAATCGAGGTCAGCTTGCCAGCCTTCGCCCACCGAGTAACCGTCTTGGGGTCTACTCGGAATAGCGTTGCCACCTCTGACGGAGTCAGTAGCGGCTCAGACTCTGTACGTTGACGAGGATTGGTCATTGACCCTCGCCCCCTTCCTGGATATTTATAACGCGCATCCCGTTGCGACGTCGTACGAAGTATGCACCAGTTTCCGATGCAACTTCTTGTCCGAGCACCGTGAAATTCACTGATTCGATAACGATTTGGTATCGAACAGGCCGGCGGGGCCATTTTTCACACTGACTGTAACCATCAGGCCACCTGCCGTGAGCAGCTACTGCTTGTCGAGCCTGTCGTACTCTACCGCCCGAGACGCTGAAATATCGGTG
This sequence comes from Jatrophihabitantaceae bacterium, assembly GCA_039922115.1. Classification (GTDB taxonomy): domain Bacteria; phylum Actinomycetota; class Actinomycetes; order Mycobacteriales; family Jatrophihabitantaceae; genus Jatrophihabitans_A. The sequence goes on along the minus strand of JBDSAN010000271.1, from coordinate 6,327 downwards.
ATTGCTCAATACCCTCTGAGTTGCCCGCTGCGACCTACCGGTGACGATCGCAGCTGATCCACGCTGCGCTACTGGCGGTGGTTCGGCGCACCGGACGAACCTCACAATCGATCACCGAGCGGCTCGCGAGGTGGTGTGCGCGATGCACGATCTGCGATGTACTCTCGGGTTACGAAACTGACAACCGATTCCCGGGGTCGAATCCTTTGATGCGTTCCCCCCGGATGACCGTGCGAGCGAGGGGGTCGAGCCATGGGGCGCGGCCGTGCTAAGGCAAAGCAGCAGAAGGTAGCCCGAGAGCTGAAGTACAACTCTCAAAGCACCGATTTTTCTGCTCTACAACGAGAACTTGGCCACGCTGGCGAGCCCAGCCGCCCGGCCGAGAGCAGTAGCGATCCCTACGCCGACGAAGGCTACGAGGACGAAGAAAGCTGGGTCGGCGGCGGTTCTCGCTAACCCTCTCTAGAACGCACAGTCGGCGTAGTTGCCGACCAGGCGAACCTGCCCGGCACCGGCTACCACCGTGCCCAGCCGCCAGCTCGGTACCGACCGGGCCGCAAGTTGAGCCAGCGCCGCGTCGGCGACTGCCGGGTCAACCACCGCGACCATGCCGACCCCGAGGTTGAAGGCCGGCTCCAGGTCCGCGCGACCGATCCGCCCCCAGCCAGCGAGCAAGCCGAAGATTGGCTGCGGACTCCAACTCGCCCGCTCGACCACCGCATCCAGGTCCGGCGGTAACACCCGGGCCAGGTTGCCGGCCAGGCCGCCACCGGTGATGTGGGAAAACGCCCGCACCCCGCCAGCAGCGATCAGGGCCAGGCAATCCAGGGCATAAATCCGGGTCGGCGTGAGAAGTTCCTCACCCAGCGTCCGACCGGCAAGTTCGGACGGCTCGTCGGTCAACCGCGCACCGGCCACCTCTACCACCCGCCGGACCAGCGAGTAGCCGTTGGAATGGAGCCCGGACGAACCCATCGCGATCAGCACATCGCCGGCCCGGACCCGTTCGGCACCGAGTACCTGATCGGCATTGACCACCCCGGTGCCGGCACCACTGATGTCGTAGTCGTCGGGGCCCATCACGCCCGGGTGCTCAGCAGTCTCGCCACCGACCAGCGCGCAACCGGCCTGCACGCACCCCTCGGCGATGCCCGCCACGATCGCGGCGATCTTGCGCGGCTGCACCTTGCCGGTCGCGATGTAGTCGGTCATGAACAGCGGCTCGGCGCCGACCACCACCAGGTCGTCGATGACCATGGCGACCAGGTCGATCCCGATCGTGTCGTGCCGATCGAGCTGCTGGGCGATCACCAGCTTGGTACCGACGCCGTCGGTCGAACTGGCCAGCACCGGGTTGGGGTAGCGGCTCAGGTCCAGCTGGAACAGCCCGGCGAAACCACCGAGGCCGCCGAGCACCTCGCGACGTCCGGTGCGCTTGACCGAGTCCTTCATCAGCTCGACCGCGTGGTCACCGGCCTCGATATCCACACCAGCACTGCCGTAGGTCAACCCGTCGGCGGGGATCACCGAATCACCTGGCCCGAACTGAACGAGACCGAACTGTACGAGTCCGAACTGAGCGAGGACGGGTGAGCCTGCATTCTGCGCGCCACGTTCGCAGTCTACGGGTGCCCGCCGACGGCCTTGGCAGCGACGGAACGGGCGCTCTCGACCATCGGCCGCAGCTCGTCCGGCAGCCGCACCAGGGCCTCGGCCGAGCCGGCCAGCGCGGCACGCAGCAGGCCGATCAGCCCGCCTGGTTCGAGCTCAACCGGCGCTTGCTCAGCAGCTCCGGCGGGCGTGGCTTCGGTGGGCGTTGAGTCCAGTAGCCGTCCTAGGTTGCGCTGCAGCACCTGTTGCGCCGAACCTGCCTGGGCGCCCGGCAGGTGCTGATCGTCATTGCCGCTGAGCAGCCGGGCCGCCAGCTCGCAGGCGCTCGCCGGGTCACCTGCCTCACCGGTCCAGTAAGCAAGTGCACGTTGCACGTCCAGGCCGAATCGGTCTGAGCCGAATCGGTCTGAGCCGAATCGGTCTGAGCCGCGGTGGTTCGCGCTCGCCAGCGCAGCCAGTCGCTGCTGGGCCCGCCGCGGATCGAGCCCGCCGTCCCAGCAGGCCGCGACCAGCTCGAGAATCGCGTGGGTTCGGCCAGCGGTCGCCTCTGCGGCCTGGCCCAGCAGCAGCTCGAACCGGTCTGCTGCCGGCTGATCCGGATCCTGAGCGTGCGCGTGGGTCACCAGCGTCCGGCCGAGGCCGAGCAGTTTCGAATCCAGCAGTCCCCGGTCGACCAGGTCCACCGCACCGCGCCAGTCGTGTCGCAAGGCCAGCAGCATCAGCTCGACCAGCGCGCCGGCCTGGCCACCGTCCGGCGCGCTGCCGTCCGAACTGTCGTGCCCCCAGAACCGAACCGCAGCCAGCACTGCCTGCGGGTCGCGCTGCGCCGCCGTGACGTCGAAGGGCGAACCCGTCCCAGCCGGGGCGATCGGCTCGCTGCCCGACGGCAAGCCGGTCGCGCCGCCGGATAGGTGCCAGGCCTTGACCAGCTGGACAAGCAGCGGCAGCGGCTGCTCGGCTGCTGACCGGTACTGCAGGTGATGGCGAAGCAGCGGTTCGCGCAACCGGTACCAGGTCAACCGCTGGTCGAGCCCGGCTACCTTGCCGGCCAGCACGATCCGGCTGTCCGCGAGCCGGCCGAGCGTGCTGGCGGCAACTCGCTGGCTCACCCCGGCTTGACCGGCCAACTCGGCGACCGTGCCCGCTTGGTAGGGCCCATCGGCCAGCGCCCGCACCAGCCGTTGCTCGACCGTCGACAGGTTCCAGAGCAGTTGCTGGTGGAACGGAACCAGCCGTTCGAGCAGTGCGTGCAGGGCGGGCAGCAACGCCGCCAGCGAATCGACCGTCAGGCAATCGGCCAGGATGGTCCAGGCCCGGGGCGAGCCGCCGACCAGCGTTGCCAGTGCCCGCAGCCGGGCCTGGCCGGACCCGGTAGCGAGGTATCCGGCCAGTCCCCGGTCCGGTGATTCGGCGGCCAGCCGGACCAGCAGGGCTCGGCGCTGAGTTAGGTCGAGCTCGTCCGATTGCGAGATCGCGAACAGCTCGTGCCAGGGCGCCGCCGGCTCGCTCACTGCGGGCACCGGCCACTGCGCGGTGGCCAGCACCAGCACCCGGTCCGAGCGCTGCAGCCAGTCCCGGAAGTCCCGTTGGCCGGCCGGGCCCATGGCCTGGGCAACCCGGTCGAGGTTCTCGATCAGAACCACCAGCAGCCGGTCGCCCAGCGCGCCTGCGAGCGCGGCCTCGTACTGATCGGCGGGCAACCCGGCGGCACCGGAGCGGGCCGGCGTGAGCTGGCGCAGCGCCTCGGTCAGGACGTCCAGCAGGCGGGACAGGCCAAGCGCGTCCTCGTCGAACCGGATGAACACCAGCTGCTCAGCAACCGATGCCTGCACCAGGGCCCGGTGGACGGCAACCCTGAGCAGGTGCGACTTGCCCGACCCGGCCGGGCCGACCAGCAGCGTGTGCGGCCGGTTGCCGGTGCGTGCGGCATCGAGCAGGAGCCGTTCCAGCGCCAGCAGCAACGCCTCGTTGCCCACCGTCCGCCCGGCCAACCGGGCAGCCGATTCCTGCGCCGGGGTGAACGGTCGCAGCCCTGCCGGAACAGCCATGCCCTCAAAGTACAACAAACACGTTGTACGTCAGTAGCTATACAACAGGCGTGTCGTACAGTGCCTTTAGCTGAGCAGCGGCAGCTGCTCGGACAGGTCAGCCCGGTTGCCGCTGGCCCGAACCAGGCCGGTCCCGACCGCCTCGGGCCAGGCCAGCCGGCCGGTGGCCAGCCGCAGGAAGGTCAGCGGCTCGGTCTCGATCACGTTCGGCGGCGTGCCCCGGGTGTGCCGCGGGCCGGCAATGCATTGGACCGCCGCGTGCGGCGGCACCCGCACCTCGACCGACCGGCCGGGGTGGTTCGCAGCCAGCATCCCGGTCAGGCTCCGCACCGCAACCGCCAGCGCGTCGCGCGCTAGTGGCACCGGCGCGAGCTCGGGCAGCGACCGGCTCAGGTCATCGGAATGCACGGTGATCTCGATGACCCTGGTGATCAGGCAATCGGTGGCCAGGATCGGGCCGCGCGGCGCCTGGATTACCGCCGGCAGCGGTTCGGCCAACCGCACTCGAAGCTCATCGGCGGCCACCTCGATCTCGGCCAGGATCTCGGCCGGGCCACGCTCACCGGCCAGCTGCTGGGTGGTGGCCTCGATCTGCTGATGCGCCGGGCGGTAGCGCGAGACATAGTCCCCAATCGCCAGCGGCGGCTCGTCGACCGGGCGCTGCAGCGACTCGATCAGGCCGCGATGGACCATCAGCAGGTGGCCGGCCAGCAGCCGCACGTCCCAGCCGTCCAGCACGCTCGGCCGGTCGAAGCAGTCCAGCGGCAGCTCGGCCAGCCAGCGCCGGACCTGCCCGGATTGGGCCAGGAAGGCAGGCCCAGGACGTGCCACCATCCCGCGCCTAGCCGAACAGCGCCGGCAAGGTCGCCGCCCACGCGGTACGCAGCTCCGAGGTGGGCAGCCGGAACTGGCCGAGCACCTCGATCGCCGATTCCAGCACGTCGACCATGCCGATCCGCTGGGCCGGCAGCTTGCTGGCAGTGCACAGCTCGACCAAGGCAGCTTCCTGGCTGCGGGTCACCGCCACGACCGCCCGGCCGGCCGATTCGGAGAACAGGAACACGAACGGATCGGCCCCGTCCGGAACCTCCAACCGGACGCCCGAGGTGCCGCGCAGGCAGGCCTCGGCAACCGCGACGAACAGGCCGCCGTCGGACACGTCATGCGCTGCCTCGACCAGCCCGTCCGCCGAGGCCTGGATCAGCACGTCGGCGAGCAGCTTCTCGCGGCCGAGGTTGACCTTGGGTGGCCGGCCGCCGAGGAAGCCGTGCACCACGTGCGCCCACTCCGAACCACCGAACTCATCAGCCGTCTCGCCGAGCAGGTACAGCTGGGCCCCATCGCCGTTCAGCGCCATCGGGGTCCGCTTGGCCACGTCGTCGATCACGCCAAGCACGCCGACCACCGGGGTCGGCAGGATCGCGGTGTTGCCGGTCTGGTTGTAGAAGCTGACGTTGCCGCCGGTCACCGGGATGCCCAGCTGCTGGCAGCCATCGGCCAGGCCCCGGACCGCCTCGCTGAACTGCCACATCACCGCCGGATCCTCCGGCGAGCCGAAGTTCAGGCAGTTGGTCACCGCCAGCGGCCGAGCGCCGGTGGTGGCCACGTTGCGGTAGGCCTCGGCCAGCGCGAGCTGCGCACCGGCGTACGGATCCAGCCTGGTGTAGCGGCCGTTGCCGTCCACCGACAGCGCGATGCCGAGCGGCGGCCCGTCCTCGGTCAGCCGGATCATGCCGGCATCCTCGGGCTGGGCCAGCACGGTGTTGCCGAGCACGTACCGGTCGTACTGATCGGTCACCCAGGACTTGTCGGCCAGGTTCGGTGAGCCGATCAGCGCCAGCGCGGCCGCACGCAGCTGGTCACCGTTCTTGGGGCGGGGCAGGCCGTTGCCGTGCTCGCCGTTGAGGGCGTCCTGGTCGTAGGGACGGCGGATCGGACGCTGGTAGACCGGCCCGTCGTGCGCGAGCGTGCGCGGCGGGACGTCGACGATCTGCTGGCCATGCCAGCGCATCACCAACCGGCCGGTGTCGGTGACCGTCCCGATCACGGTGGCGTTGACGTCCCATTTGGTGCAGATGGCCAGGAACGCCTCCAGCTTGTCCGGCGCGACGACGGCCATCATTCGTTCCTGGGACTCGCTCATCAGGATCTCTTCGGGCACCAGGCTCTCATCGCGCAGCGGCGCGAGGTCCAGGTCGACATCCATGCCGCCGGTGCCGGCCGCAGCCAGTTCGGTGGTCGCGCAGGACAGGCCGGCCGCGCCCAGGTCCTGGATGCCGGTCACCAGGTCGGCGGCGAAGATTTCCAGGCAGCACTCGATCAGCACCTTCTCGGCGAACGGGTCGCCAACCTGGACGGCCGGGCGCTTGCGTTCGCCCTCACTCTCGAAGCTCGCGCTGGCCAGCACCGAAGCACCACCGATGCCATCGCCGCCGGTGCGGGCCCCGAACAGCACCACCTTGCTGCCCGGACCGTCCGCCTTGGCCAGCTTGATGCCATCGGCCGGCAGCACCCCCACGCAGAGCGCGTTGACCAGCGGGTTGGCCAGGTAGCTCGGGTCGAAGGACAGCTCGCCGCCGATGTTGGGCAGGCCCAGGCAGTTGCCGTAGCTACCGACGCCGGACACCACACCGGGCAGCACCCGGGCGGTATCGGGCGCGTCGGCCGC
>JBDSAN010000270.1:0-2523 GCA_039922115.1 Jatrophihabitantaceae bacterium | reverse complement strand
CCTCGAGCATCTTGAGCGCCTCGACGGTCGCGTGCACGATGTTGATCTGGTTCGACGAGCCGAGCGACTTGCTCAGCACGTCGTGGATGCCGGCGCACTCGAGCTCGGCGACCTGACCGGCCCGCTCGGTGCTGGCATTCGCGGCCAGGTGATCTTCGGATCGGTGTTGTCGGGCATCGGCGCCTACCTGTCAGTGCGGTTCCTGACCCGCTACCTGGCCGGTCGCTCGCTTCGGCCATTCGGGGCTTACTGCATCGCGGCCGGAGCCGCTAGCTTGGTGTGGTTCGTGGTTCGCTGAGCTTCAGCGCGATCAGAGAGGCGGAACAAGCGGTGGCGATTCGGTTGCTGGTCAGGTTGGTGGTGCTGGCGCTGATCATCGGCGCGGTGGCCAAGCTGGTACCCGGCATTCACGTGTACGGGACGTTCTGGGCGCTGCTGTGGATCTCGGTGCTGTTCTCGATCGTGAACGCGATCCTCGGTCCGCTGTTCAAGCTGCTCAGCCTGCCGCTGATCGTGCTCACCCTCGGCATCTTCCTGCTGGTGGTCAACGCGGCGCTGCTGGCCATCACGGCCGGCCTGAGCAAGCACCTGGACGTGGACAGCTTCGGCTCGGCGGTGCTCGGTGGCCTGCTGATCGCGGTGTTCAGCTGGCTGGCCGAGATGGTGTTTCCCACCAAGCGCAAGACCATGGATCGGGCCAAGTTGCGCGAACAGCTGCGCCAGCAGTACTAGCGGCCGCGCTCGCCGGCCTGAGCGGGGCGAGCGCGACCGGTTCGGCCATCAGACCGGCAGCTTGTCCCGCACCGCATGGCTGGCCGAGTGCAGTGCCAGCTCGCCGTCGCGGCGCAGGTCGCTGGCCGCGTGGCTGATCGCGGCCGGTGCGTGCTTGGCCCGCCAGCCGAGCGAGGGACGTCCCTCAAGATCGACGGCAGCCAGCAGCAGCCCGCCGAGGATGCCGGCGTTCTTCATGAAGTGCAGTTGCTGCTGCTTGCGCTTGGCCGGCTCGCGCTCCTCCCAGAACCGGTGCCCGGCCAGCGTGGTTGGCACCAGGCTGGCGGCCAGCGCGGCCGACGACAGCCGGGGGAACTTGCCGAAGGCCAGCAGCCCGCCGGCGATCACCTTGACCGCTGCGTCCAGCTTGACGACCTGCTCGGTGCTGGACAGTTGCGGTACCGCCTCGACGATCGGGCTGACCACCTTCTCGGCGGCCGGTACCCGTGGCCCCGGGTTGCGGAAGGTGTCGATGCCATCGGAAATGAAGGTCGCGGCCAGCAGGGGACGGGCGAGTGCGCGGATGAGAGGCATTGCTCCATCATGCCAAGTGGGACGGATCGGTGCCGCCTCGCGTTCGGTCGGGCCCGACCCAATCGTCGCGGCGGCGCGGCCTGCGCGGGGATAATCGAGCGGTGGACTGTCCCTGTGGGTTCGGTGAGCCCTACGAAGCCTGCTGCGCCCGCGCGCACACCGGCCAGCAGTTGCCGCCGACCGCTGAGTCGCTGATGCGCGCCCGGTACAGCGCCTACGCGATCGGCGATCGGGATTACCTCCTAAATTCTTGGCATTCCAGCACCAGGCCGGCCCAGCTCATGCTGCCCGAACAGCTCCGCTGGACCCGGTTGCAGATCCTTGATCGGGGCGCTGGCGGGCTGTTCGACCAGGCCGGCACTGTGGAATTCGTCGCGCACTACCGCGAGGACGGCCGATCCGGCCAGCAGCGGGAGAACAGCCGGTTCGTCCGCGAGGACGGTCAGTGGCGCTACCTCGGCCCGCAGGCCGTACCGTCATAGCGTGCCCGCAGGCCCCAGCAAGCTCCGGCTGCTTCATCCGAAGTGGCTGCTGCTGCACGCCTTCACGGTGGCCGCCTGCGTCACGATGGTGGCGCTGGGCAACTGGCAATGGCACGTCGCGCACCGCCACCACGGCGACATCCGTTACTACGCCTACGCGTTTCAATGGTGGGCGTTCGTCGGATTCGCTTTTCTCATGTGGTATCGGATAATTCTCGATTACCTGCGCAAGGTTCCGGGTGCTGATCAGGCTGCCGCGGCCGAGCCGGCCAGCCGCTACCAGGCCTACCAGCCGCCGGCCCCGCAGCTGGATACCGACCCCGAACGCAGCCGCTTCAACGCCTACCTGGCGCAGTTGAACGCCGCCGACTACCCCGAAGCCGCAGGCCGGCACGTCCCCGACGGCCGGACCGAGGCAAACCAGTCCGCACCAGAAAAGCAGCCCGCCAACCGAAAGAGCGCCGAGTGACCAGCATCATCACGCCGGGCCTGCCCGGCTCGTTCCTGCGTTACCGGATCCTGGCCTTCATCACCGGCACCCTGCTGGTGCTGCTGGTGTTCGTGGCGATCCCGATCCAGCTGTGGGGTCACAACAAGGGACCGGAGGCGGTGATCGGCACCGCGCACGGCTTCCTGTTCATGGTGTACCTGCTCAGCGCCCTCGACCTCGGCGTCCGGCTGCGCTGGCCGTGGCTCAAACTCGGCCTGGTGATGCTGGCCGGGGTGGTGCCGGTGA
>JBDSAN010000269.1:0-17157 GCA_039922115.1 Jatrophihabitantaceae bacterium | reverse complement strand
CCGGCGGCCACCTCAAGCTGCTGCAACTCGGTGCTGCTGCCCGAGAGCTGAGCATCGCGCAGCGCGGCAACCTGATCGGCGAGCAGCTTGCTCTGCTTGGTGATCGCGGCACCGGCAGCCTGGGCTGCCTTGATCCGGCTGATCAGCTCCTTGTTGGCGGCATCGCGGGCCGGCGCTGACCGGTGGTTCTGCTGGTAGGCCACCACCAGCAGCAGGCCGACCGCCAGGCAGCCGATCCAGACCGCCGGCCCGTCCCACCAGTGGCTACGCCGCGGCCGTCGAGCCGCGGCCCGGTAGCCGGGGTCGAGGGTGTTGTTCAGCAGGTCGTCCAGCAACGCACTGGTCCTGGGCCGCTGCCCGGTCGGTGCCGGCATCTCAGCGCGGCCCGGAACGCAGCGGGTAGCCGGTGACCTGGCGAACCTGGATCAGGTACAGCCCGCCGGCCCACAGGTAAAGCCCGGCGCCCCACAGCGTGAAGGCCCAGGCGATCGGCTTGGCGATACCGCTCAGGGTGCCGGAATGGGACCCGAGCAGCAGCAGCGGAAAGGCATACAGCAAGTTGAAGGTGGCTGCCTTGCCCAGGTAGTGGACCGGCAGCGCGGTCAAGCCACGACGACGCAACGCCGGCAGCGTGGTCAGCAGCACCAGGTCGCGCCCGACGATGACCAGCGCCAGCCAGAGCGGGATGACGTGTCGCAGCACCAGGCCTGCCAGCGAAGCCAGGATGTAGAGCCGGTCGGCCAGCGGGTCGAGCAGCGCGCCCAGCCGGGACAGCTGGTTCAGCTTGCGCGCCAGCACCCCGTCCGCCCAGTCGGTAAAGCCGCTGATCACCAGCACCAGCAGCGCCCAGCCGTCGGCGTGCGGTCCGAGCAGCAACCAGAGGAACAGCGGGACGCCCAGCAGCCGGGACATGCTCAGCAGGTTGGGGATCGTCCATACCTGGCTGGCCGAGGTCGCGGCCGGGTCCAGGACGGGCGAGTCCGCGGTCACCACTGGCCTCCCCTGCTGCGACCGATCACCGGTGCCGAGCCGGCGCCCGGCCGCACGGTGGGCGATGGCGGCGCGGTGCCGACGATCATTCCTCTGTCGGGCTGACAGGATTTGAACCTGCGACCCCCTGACCCCCAGTCAGGTGCGCTACCAAGCTGCGCTACAGCCCGCTCCGCCCGCCGTGACCGGTGGACGAACCGCCGTGAACTTTAGCGCACCCACCGGCCCGAGCCAGCCGCCGGCAGGCCCGGACGGGCGACACCGCACCCGGTCACGGCCGCTTCTCGCGTTCACGTACTCGAACCGAGACCTGAATCGGGGTGCCGGTGAAGTCGAAGTCCTCACGCAGCTTGCGCTCGATGAAGCGCCGGTAACCGGCCTCCAGGAAGCCGGTGGTGAACAGCACGAACCGGGGCGGTCGGGTGTCGGCCTGGGTGGCGAACAGCACACGCGGGTGCTTGCCGCCGCGACCGGGCGGCGGGGTCGCAGCGACCACCTCGTTCAGCCAGCTGTTGAGCCGGCCGGTGGAGATTCGCCGATCCCAGGAATCCAGCGAGGTGCGCAGCGCGTCGGCGAGCTTGTCGACCGCCCGGCCGGTCTTGGCCGAGACGTTGATCCGAGGTGCCCATTGCACCCGCTGCAGCTCCCAGTCGGCTTCCTTGTCCAGCTGCAACCGGCGGTCCTCATCGACCAGATCCCACTTGTTGAACGCGATCACCAGCGCCCGGCCAGCGTCGACAACCATCGAGATCACCCGCTGGTCCTGCTCGGACAGCACCTCCGAGGCGTCCAGCAGCACCACCGCAACCTCGGCCGCCTCGATCGCGCTGGCCGTCCGCAGGCTTGCGTAATACTCCATACCGGAGGCGTTGTGCACCCGGCGGCGCAGGCCGGCGGTGTCGATGAACCGCCAGGTCTCGCCACCCAGTTCGAGCAGCTCGTCGACCGGGTCGACCGTGGTGCCGGCCACCGAATCGACGACCGAACGCTCCTGACCGCTCAGCCGGTTCAGCAGGCTGGACTTGCCGACGTTCGGCCGTCCCACCAGGGCTACCCGACGTGGCCCGCCGATCGGATCGCGTTCAGGGGGCGCGTCCGGCAGCTTGGCCAGGATCGCGTCCAGCAGGTCGCCCGACCCGCGCCCGTGCAGGCCGCTGACCGGATACGGCTCGCCCAACCCCAGCGACCAGGCCGCCGCCGCGTCCGACTCACCGCGCTCGTCGTCGACCTTGGTCACCGCCAGCACAACCGGTCGGCCGGCCCGGCGCAGCGTGCGCGAGACGACCAGGTCGGTCTCGGTCGCACCGGTTCGGGAATCGATCACGAACAGCACCAGGTCGGCGGTGACCACCGCCTGCTCGGCCTGCCGCGACACCATTGCCTGCAGGCCGGTCGCGTCCGGCTCCCAGCCACCGGTATCGACCAGGGTGAACTGCCGACCGCCCCAGTTCGCGTCGTAGGCGATCCGGTCGCGGGTCACGCCCGGGATGTCCTGCACGACGGCCTCGCGGCGGCCGAGGATCCGGTTCACCAGGGTCGACTTGCCGACGTTCGGACGCCCGACCACGGCCACGATCGGCAGCGTGGGATCGGCCAAGTCGCGTTCAATATCGTTAAGCCCAGGACCGGTGGGCTGGCTGCCGGCCGGATCGGTGTCTGTCATCAGTCCACTTTCTCAATGTGCGGGTTCCGGCTCCCGAACTCGGGCGCCGTGCTGCGTACCAGTTCGGCGAGCTGGGTCCGGATCTGCTCGGTCGCCGCCAGCCACCGGCCGCGATTGATCGGACCGGGACCGGCGCTCGGAAAGCTCATCGGTGGCCCGAGGGCGATCCGCACCACCGGACGGCGCCAGCCCCGCCGCCGTACCAGCGCCGTCGAGCCATGAATGGCCACCGGTACCACCACGGCGCCGGTCTTGATCGCGAGATAGCCGACGCCCGGAAGCGCCACCGTCACCGAGCCATCGCCGCGCCGACCTTCCGGGCAGATGCCGACGACCCCACCGCGGTCGAGCAGCTGCACCGACAACCGTACCGGCGCCGGGTCGATCCGGTGGCGGCGGACCGGCAGCTGGGCGCCGGCGATGAGCAGCCGGCCAACCAGGCCGCCAGCCGGCTGGAACGCTTCGACCTTTACCAGGAACGACACCGGCCGTCGGACAGCCCCGAACAGCAGCGCACCGTCCCAGGCTGAGGTGTGGTTCACCGCGAGGATCACCGGGCCCTCGGCCGGCAGCTGCTCGATGCCGGACAGCTGTAGGCGGCCGAGCGCCGTGCAGACCCCGGCCGAGGCCCGCTGCAGCCGGCGCAGCCGAGCCGAGCCGTGCACTCGCTCGAGCAGGGTCGGACCCCAGCGCCGGACCTCGGCGAAGCTGCCGTGCCGGAACTGGGCGAGGCTAGGGTCAGTCATGGCCGGACGGACTCAGCCGCCTTCGGACGAGCGTGCCGAGCCGACCGAGTGCCGCTCGGCCAGCGCGAGGTCCACCAGCACCTGCACCACCTCGTCGATGCTCAGCTCAGAGGTGTCCACCTCGACCGCATCCGCCGTCCGGTGCAGCGGGCTGGTCAGCCGGCCGGAATCCAGGCCATCGCGCCGGCGCAGGCCGGCCGCGATCTCGGCCAGGTTCGCCTCGCCGAGCTCACCGGCGCGCCGGCTGGCCCGGACGGCCTCAGTCGCCGTGAGATACACCTTTAGTTCTGCCTGCGGCCAGACCACCGATCCGATATCGCGGCCTTCAGCCACCGTCGGGCCACGACCCAGGATCGCGCGCTGCTGCTCGACCAGCTGCTGGCGGACCGCGGCAATCGCCGAGACCGCCGAGACCGCGGCAGTGGTGTCCGCGGTGCGGATCTCGACATCGACGTTGTCACCGTCCAGCGTGGTGTGCGGCTGCGCCGGGTCGGTGACCACTTCGATCTCGCTGGCCGCCACCAGCGCGGTCACCGCCACCGCGTCGGACGGATCGACGCCGGCCCGCAGCACCGCGACGGTCGCCGCCCGGTACATCGCGCCGGTGTCGAGAAACTGCGCGTGCAACCGGCTGGCGAGCCGGCGAGCGACGGTCGACTTGCCGGTGCCGGCAGGCCCGTCCAGGGCGATCACGCCGCTGAACCGAACTGCATCGAACTCGTCCTGCTGGTCGATGGGCACGCCCGTGGTCCGTCCTGCCTGCTGGTGAAATGGCCACCCACAGGGTACGGGTCGCGGGCCTGATCGGTACCCGCTGCCAGCGGCCGGCCGGTTACCGGGGCAGGTCAGTACGCAACGCGGCCGCCCCGCGCAGGTACACGTGCCGGATCTGGTCGCGGTCGAGCTCGGTGTCGACGTGGGCGAGCAGCCGCAGCGTGAGCGGCAACGCGCCTGGCACCGCGATCTCAGAGGCGCACATCAGCGGGACGTCGACCAGGCCGAGCTGGCGGGCAGCGTAGGCCGGGAACTCGGCGGTGAGGTCCGGGGTGGCGGTGAACAGGATCGAGATGAGGTCCTCAGCGGTGATCTGGTTGCGCCGCATCACCTCCTGCACCAGCTCGGACGCGCCGTCCAGCACTTCCTGCCGCTCGTTCGCCCCGACCTGGATGGCACCCCGCACCGCTCTGACCGTCACTGCCCGACCCCTTTTCCGAGCGCCGCGGCGCTGGCCACCTGCTACAGACCTACCTGTCGATATAGTTCCCCGAGTTCGGCCCCGGTCAGCTCTCGCAGCGTGCCGGGCCGCTGATCGGCCAGCCGAACCGATCCCACCGAGATCCGGACGAGCCGGTTCACCGGGTATCCGACCTCGTCCAGCAGCCGCCGCACGATGTGCTTGCGTCCCTCGTGCAAGCTGACCTCGACCAGGGTCCGGCCGGCCGAGGAATCCATGATCCGGAAGCTGTCCAGCTTGGCCGGACCGTCCTCGAGCTGGACGCCGGCCAGCAACCTGGCCCCGACCGCGCGGTCGATCGGGCCGGTCACCTCGGCGACGTAGGTCTTGACCACGCCGTGCGACGGGTGCGCGAGCCGGTGGGCGAAGTCACCATCGTTGGTCAGGATCAGCAAGCCCTCGGTCTCGGCATCGAGCCGGCCAACATGAAACAGCCGGCCGGGCAGGTCGGCTACGAAGTCACCGACGCAGGCTCGTCCGTGCGGGTCAGACATCGCGGTGAGCACCCCGCGCGGCTTGTTCATCGCCAGGTACATCAGGTCCGAGCGCAGGTTGACCCGCTTGCCGTCCACCCGCACTACCGCGGTGGCCGGATCGATCCGGGTGCCGAGTTCGGCCACGCCACGGCCATCGACGACGACCCGTCCGTCGGCGATCAGCTGCTCACAGGCGCGTCGCGATCCGATTCCAGCCCCGGCCAGCGCCTTCTGCAGCCTGATGCCGTCCGGTTCAGAGCTCGTCGTCATCGAGGGTGTCCAGTTCCGGTAGCAGCGGCGCCAGCGAGGGCAGTTCTTCGACGGAGGTGATTCCCAGCTTCTCCAGGAACGTGCCGGTGGTCCGGTACAGGCCACCGCCGGTGATCGGATCGGTGCCGACCTCGGTGATCAGCTCCCGCGAGAGCAGCGTACGGACCACGCCATCGACGTTGACACCGCGGATCGCCGAGATCCGGGCCCGGGTCACCGGCTGCCGGTAGGCGATCACCGCTAGCGTCTCCAGCGCTGCCTGGCTGAGCTTGCTGCGCTGGCCCTCCAGCAGGAATGCCTCGACCACCGGCGCGTACCGGTCCCTGGTGTAGAGCCGGAAGCCAGTACCGGCCGGCCGCAGCTGCCAGCCCGTCGAGCGGGCGTCCAGGTCGGCGGTGATTAACGCGAGCACCTCAGCCACCTCCGCGACCGGACGCTGCAGGCTGATCGCCAGCTGGCTCAGTTCGATCGGGGTATCGGCCACGAATAGCAACGCCTCGACGGCACCGCGCAGCACGTCCGGGTCGGCCAGGTCCAGCGATGGGCTGCCAACGGTCTGATCCTGCTGGCTGGTCATGCTCGACTCGGTCATCAGCCGTACTCCTCATCTGGGCTGGATTCGGCAGCTCGGCGATCCCGCTCGGCCGCGCTGCCACCGGTCCAGCGAATCCGTAGCTCGGACAGCGCCTCGGCCTGGTCAAAGGCCACATCACCGTTGCGGTACAGCTCCAGCAGTCCTAGGAACCTGGCGACCACCTCCAGGGTGGACTGGCACTCCGCAATCAAGCCCCGAAAGGTGGCGGTGCCGGTCCGCGCCAACCGCTCGCTCATCGCCGCCATGTGCTCGGCGACGCTGACCCGAGCGCTGTGAATGTGCTCCACGCCGACCACCGGCACCGGACGGGGACGCAACGCGTTGGCCGCGATCGCGGCGAACTGGTGCAGGTCGACGCCGATGCGCAGGTCCGGGCTGAGCGAGGCGAAGCGCGCTTCGAGCTCGACGTTGCGGCCGAACCGGCGGCTGGCCCTGCGCTCCAGCTCACCGAGGTGGGCCGCGGCAAGCTTGTAGGCGCGGTACTGCAGCAGCCGGGCGAACAGCAGGTCCCGCGCTTCCAGCAGGGCCAGGTCCTCCTCGTCCTCGACCTCGGCGGCCGGCAGCAGCCGGGCAGCCTTCAGGTCGAGCAGGGTTGCCGCAACCACCAGGAACTCGGTGGCCTGGCCCAGGTCGAAATCCTCCCCGGCGGCCTTCAGGTAACCGATGAAGTCGTCGGTTACCTGCGAGAGAGCGACCTCGGTGACATCGAGCTGGCGCCGTCCGATCAGCACGAGCAGCAGGTCGAACGGTCACTCGAAGTTGTCCAGCCGGACGCTGAACTTGCCGCTGTGCCTGGCCTCGGCCACCAGCGGTTCGGGATCCTCAGGCAGGTCCCACTGCTCGGGCAGGTCCTCCAGCTCATCGTCGGAGGGCTGCTCCGCCAAGGCTTTGAAAGCGGGGACACTGCCGGAGTTGTCGGAGCCACCGGCCGGGATGGTCGGGGCAAACTCGACCTGGGCCACCGGGCCGGGCGGCGGTTCACCGCTCACGGACGGGACAGTACCTCCATCGCCAGCTCGCGGTAGGCGATGGCGCCGTTGGAAGTGGGTGCCCAGCTGGTGATCGGTTCGCCGGCGACGGTGGTCTCCGGGAACCGCACGGTGCGGGTGATCACGGTGTCGAACACCTTGTCGCCGAAGGCCTCGAGCACCCGGGAGAACACCTCGCGACCGTGCAACGTCCGTCCGTCGTACATGGTGGCCAGGATGCCATCGAGCCGAAGCGCCGGGTTCAACCGCTGCTGCACCTTGTCGATGGTGTCGATCAGCAGCGCCACCCCACGCAGGCTGAAGAACTCGCATTCCAGCGGGATGATCACCCCGCCGGCCGCGGTCAGCGCGTTAACGGTGAGCAGCCCGAGCGAGGGCTGGCAGTCGATCAGGACGAAGTCGTAGTCGCCGAGCACCGGCGCGATCGCCCGGGCCAGCGTCTGCTCGCGGGCCACCTCGTTGACCAGTTGCACCTCGGCCGCGGACAGGTCGATGTTGGAGGGCAGCAGGTCCATCCCCGGCACGCTGGTCTTGAGCAGAACCTCGTCGATGCCGACCGAGCGCTCCATCAGCAGGTCGTAGGTGGTCCGCTCGAGCTGGTGCGGCTGGACGCCGAGGCCGACGCTGAGCGCGCCCTGCGGGTCGAAGTCGACCAGCAGCACCCGGCGGCCGAATTCGGCAAGTGCGGCGCCGAGATTGATGGTCGAGGTGGTCTTGCCGACGCCGCCCTTCTGGTTGCAGAGCGCGATCACCCGAGCCGGGCCGTGCTGCTGCAGGGGTTCGGGCTTGACCAGCGCGCGCCGCTTGCGTGCGCGGGCTGGGTCGGCCGACTTCGCGTCGGTGTCCGCAGCCGAGCCTTCGGTGGCGATCGCGAGCGGTTCGAACGTCGCCGCGCCAACCGGGGCACTCCCCTGTGGACGCGGTGTATCGGACGTCGTCATAGAACTGCGCGCTCCTCGCCACGTGCCATGCCTGACCCGATCGGAGGTTACCGCAAGGCACCGGCCGGGCTCGCACGGCGCGCGGCTGGCCCCGGGCTCGGTCGACAACCGGTCCCGCGTCGAACCAGGTTGCCTCGACGCCGTATTCGACGAACCGCAGTATTCGACGAACCGCAGTATTCGACGAACGCGGTTTTCGACCATCCCCTGCGTACTACTCAGCGTTCGACGAGCCGCAGCCTGATCGTGCTGATCCCGCCGGCCTGCCGGACGGTCATGCCGACCGCGCGGAACGGCGCCAGCTGCTGCAAGGTCTGGCTGTCGGCACCGTTCGCGCGCAGGCTGGCAGCGATCGCGTCCAGGTTGAGGTAGCCGGCGACCGGGGCTCCGGCCAGGTCGGGCAGCGCGTCCTTGAAGCCCGCCACCGTCGCCAGCCGAGGGCCGGTCGGTGCGGTCAGGCTGGTCAGGTAGCCGTCATCGGTGCCGGCAACCACGCCATCGTCGGTCACCCGGTAGTGAACGGGGAAGCTCGGACCGAATCCGGCAGCCAGCTTGTCCAGCACGCCGACGGCGGCCTTGCCGTCGGTCCAGGTGCGCACGCCGACCCTGGGTCCTTGGTGGCCACCGAAGCTTGCCGCGTCCACCGCAAGCAGCTGGCTGCTGCCCAGCAGGGTGTCCAGGTCACCCGGCAGGTCGAGGCCGAACTGCTGCTGCCACATGGTGAACGGATCGACCGGCGCGCCTGCGACGCCTGGCAGCGAGCCCAGCCGAGCGTTCAGCTGCTGCCAGCTCTTGTCGAGTTGGCCTGCCAGCCCGGTGGTCTGCAAGGCCAGCCCGGTGCTCGCGGGCAGGTCAGCGATGCCGGTCAGGCCGCTTGGACGAGTCAGCTGGCTGGTCTGCTGACCGAAGGACTTGGCAATCAGCTCGACGGCCTTGGCCGAGAAACGCACGGTGTAGGCCAGCCGACCGGACAGGCCCAGGTCGGTGGCGTTCGGCCCGGCCAGCTTGGCCACGCCGGCCAGGTCGACCCAGCCGGTTGATACCCCGAGGCCACCCAGCTGGCCAAGGTCGGCGTGATAGCGGGTGGAATCCTTCAACGGCGCGGCCTTGGCATCGGCGATCGCGCGGTCGGCGACCAGGACGTCGCGCGCGATGATCGCGTAGCCCTTGAGAAAGTCCATGCCGTAGTCGCTACCGAAGCGCGCCACCCCGGCCCTGGCCTCGACGTTGTCGGTGCTCTGGATCGCAAGCACCAGGTCGGGCGTGCCCTCGGTCTTGGTCGGCAGCACGGCCACCCCGATCCGACGCCCCAGCCACGGCTTGATGTCCCGCTCGAAGGAGACGCCCTTCGGCAGCGCACCATCGCGGGCGAGCGCGTCGAACAGCGGCTTGCGCCAGTCCCCGGTCGAGCTGAAACCGGTGCTCAGCTTCGGAATGCGGTTCAAGAACTGCGCGGCCGCGATCTTCTGTCCCGCCGAAGGGTTGAGGTCGAGCTTGGCGAAGGCAACCGCGCTGGCCGGCAACACCTCGTCCGGCTGAGTACCGCCGCCGTTGAGTGTCTGATACGCCGCGAACGCCGCTCCGGAGACGGCCAGCAGCAGGACGGCCAGGATCGAACCGAGGATCCACGGCAGCTTGCGGCGGGCCGGCGCGGCCGCTGGTTGCCACCCGGGCAGCTGGTAGCCGGGCGCTTGATAATCAGCCGGTTGATAGCCAGCCGGTTGATAGCCAGCCGGTTGATAGCCAGCTGCCGGCTGACCGTCCACTGGATAGCCGGGCGGCTGATACTCGGGCGGTGGGTAGCCGGGCGGTGCTGGCCACTCCTGCTCGGACTGGCCGAGCTCCACGATCGGCGGCTGGTTCCAGCCCTGGTCGGCGCTGGCCCAGCGCGCGGTCAGGTCGTCCGGCTGGTCAGCCTGCTCGCCGTGCTGGCCATCGCCTGAATCCGAATGTGGCACCGAACGCTCCGCTCCCCGTCAACAAAGGTCAGGTGATGTTATATCGCCGTTTAGAACACCGCCGGCAAATCCCACCTAAAGTCGCGTTCGTTAGCGCATCGCGCTGACCTGAGCCTTCGCGCGCGGGTGCGCCACCGCGTACACCTCGCGTAACTGATCAACCGTCACCAGCGTGTAGATCTGGGTCGTCGTCACCGAGGCATGTCCGAGCAGTTCCTGGACGACCCGGACGTCCGCGCCGCCCTCCATCAAGTGGGTGGCGAACGAGTGGCGCAGGGTATGCGGAGAGATATCGGTGGCCAGGCCGGCCTTGTCGGCGGCGGTACGCAGCACCGTCCAGGCGCTCTGCCGGGACAACCCGCCGCCACGTGAGTTCAGGAACACCTTCGGTGTGCCGCGGCCCTGCCGAGCCAGTTCCGGCCGCACCCGTACCAGGTAGGCCGACAGCGCCTTGGCCGCGAACGAGCCCAGCGGGACCAGCCGTTGCTTGCCGCCCTTGCCCGACAGCTTGACCGTCCGATCGGCCAGATCGAGATCGTCGATATCGAGGCCGATCGCTTCGGAGATCCGCGCGCCGGTTCCGTACAGCACCTCTAGCAACGCCCGGTCGCGAACCGACAGCGGGGTCTGGTCGAAATCGGCGGCCTCCAGCAACCGCTCGACGTCCTCGACCGAGATCGCCTTGGGCAGCCGGCGGGGCGGTGCCGGCGGCTTGACCTCGCGGGCAACATCGCTGGCCAGCTCGCCATTTGCGTAGCCGAACTTGTGCAGGCCACGAACCGCGACCACAGCGCGGGCGGCCGAGCTCGCCGACAGCGCCGGATGCTGCTCGTCGCCTTCTCGCAGAGCGGCCAGAAAGCCGCCGACGGTGGCCGCGTCCACCTCGGTGAGGGCGTGAACCTGCCGGCGTTGCAGGTAATCGAGGTAGCGGCGCAGATCCCGCTGGTACGAGCTGAGCGTGTTCGCCGAGCTGCCGCGCTCGACCGCGAGGTGATCGAGGTAGGCACCGATCAGGCGCGCTGCCGGGGTAGCGGTCATCTCTGCGGCGTCGCGTCGGGTACCCGATCCGGACGAGCCGGCCACGGCGCATCGACCGAACGCAGGCCGGCCCAGCCGGCAGCCCGGGCTGCCTGCGCAGCCAGCACCGCCGCGACCGCTGGGCCATTGGTCAGCTCACCGGCCAGCGCCATCGCAACCAGCCTGGACAGCGGATGCCGCTGCACGGTCATCGACAGTTCCTCGTGCTCGGCGGCATAGCGCTGCTGCTCGGGGACCTCGGACAGGCCACGCGCAAGGTAGACCCGGATCGCTTCGCTGGTCATGCCGGGCGAGGTGTGCAGGTCAATCAGCACCTGCCAATCCGTGGCCGTGAGCGAGGCCTCCTCGTACAACTCGCGCTTGGCCGAGTCCAGTGCGGGTTCGCCGGCGACGTCGAGCAGGCCGGCCGGCAGCTCCAGCAGTTCCTGCCCGACCGGATGCCGGTACTGCCAGACCATGGTGACCTGGTCGGCCGAATCGATCGCGAGCACCGCGACCGCGCCGATGTGGTCGACCACGTCCCGCTTGGCGATGGTCCCTTCCGGCATGCGTACCTGATCGGCCCGGACCTCGAAGGCGTAGCCGCTGAAGATGTGCTCGGATGAGACGACGTCGAAGGCTGGGCTCGCAGCCGAACCGCTCACCGACGTACCGGGCTGGCGCCGACGAACTCGGCGTCCGCGCCGGGCAATTCGACCGGCAGCCGCTCCTGGGCGTTGTAGCTGACCGCAGCCGCGATGAAGGCCGCGAACAGCGGGTGCGGACGGGTCGGACGGGACTTCAACTCAGGGTGCGCCTGGGTCGCCACGAAGAACGGGTGTACCTCGCGCGGCAGTTCCACGAACTCGACCAGCCGGCCGTCCGGCGAGGTGCCGGAGATGACCAGGCCCGCCTGCTGCAGCACCTCGCGGTAGGCGTTGTTCACCTCGTAGCGGTGCCGGTGCCGTTCAGACACCTCGGTGGTGCCGTAGGCCTCAGCAACCACGGAACCCGCGGTCAGCACCGCCGGGTAGGCACCGAGTCGCATGGTGCCGCCCAGGTCGGCGTTACCGGCCACGATCTCGACCTGATCGGCCATCGTCGCAATCACCGGGTTGGCGGTGTCCGGTTCGAACTCGGCGGAGTTTGCGTCGGCCAGGCCGGCCAGATCCCGAGCGGCTTCGATAGCCATGCATTGCAAGCCGAGGCACAGCCCGAGGGTCGGGACGCTGCGCTCGCGGGCATAGCGGATCGCACCGAGCTTGCCCTCGATGCCACGAATGCCGAAACCACCGGGGATCAGCACCGCGTCCACCCCCTTGAGCTGGGTCGCCGCGCCGTGCGGGGTCTCGCACAGATCGGAGGCAACCCAACGGACGTTCACCTTTGCCCGGTGGGCAAAACCGCCGGCGCGCAACGCCTCGGTCACCGACAGGTAGGCATCGGGCAGGTCGATGTACTTGCCGACCAGCGCGACGGTGACCTCGCTGGTCGGATGGTGCACGCGCTCGAGCAGGTCACCCCACAAAGTCCAGTCGACGTCGCGGAAGGGCAGCCCGAGCCGGCGGACCACGTAGGCATCCAGGCCCTCGGAGTGCAGCACCTTCGGGATCTCATAGATGCTCGGCGCGTCCACCGCGGCCACCACGGCCTCGGTGTCCACGTCACACATCAGCGAGATCTTGCGCTTGACGTTGTCCGGGATCTCGCGGTCGGCCCGGCACACCACGGCATCCGGCGCGATACCGATGCTGCGCAGCGCCGCCACCGAGTGCTGGGTCGGCTTGGTCTTGAGTTCCCCGGACGGGGCCAGGTACGGGATTAGCGATACGTGCAGGAAGAAGCAGTTGTCCCGGCCGACATCGTGTCGGACCTGGCGAGCGGCTTCGAGGAACGGCAGCGATTCGATATCACCGACGGTGCCGCCGATCTCGGTGATCACCACGTCCGGGATCTCGCCGTCAGCACCAGGACGAGCCATCGCCCGGATCCGGTCCTTGATCTCGTTCGTAATGTGCGGAATCACCTGAACCGTGTCACCCAGGTATTCCCCGCGCCGCTCCTTGGCGATCACCGAGGAGTACACCTGGCCGGTCGTGACGTTGGCGAAGCCGATCAGGTCGGTGTCCAGGAAGCGCTCATAATGCCCGATATCCAGATCGGTCTCAGCACCGTCCTCGGTCACGAAGACCTCGCCGTGCTGGAACGGGTTCATGGTGCCGGGATCGACGTTCAGGTACGGATCGAGCTTCTGCATGGTGACTCGCAGCCCGCGTGCCTTCAGCAGGCTGCCCAGCGATGAAGCGGTCAGCCCCTTACCGAGCGACGAGGCGACCCCACCGGTGACGAAAAGATGTTTAGTGGTCCGGGCTGAATAGGCCAACGAGACTCCCGCGGTCGCATCGAATGTGTGTTGCTTCGAATAGCTATTGCTACGAATAGCTGCTGCGGAGCGGGTTCTGCTTGCAACAGAATTTCCCACATATCCACGGGAGTTCACAGTAACACGATCCGGCGGCCGACCGGCCACGACGAGTCAGTTCGACACGCCGGGCATCAGCGCGTCCGCGCCGGCGACGACCCCGTAATTGCCCTTGCGGCCGGCAACGGCATCAGCGACGGTGAGCGAGACGGTGAGCGCACCGAGCGGGCCGGTCGCATCGTCAACGGTGGACAGCGCCTTCTTGGCCGTATCGTCGGCGCGGGCCAGCCCGACCAGGCCGTTCTGGCTGGCCGACGGCTGATCGCCGGCGATAACGGTGGGGCCGCCGATGGTTGCGAGTTCGTCGGCGAAGCTGAGCAACATCGCGCCGGCCGGGTCGGCCTTGGCCAGGCCACCGGCGGTGACCAGCACCAACGCCTTGCCCGCAGCCGGGTTGCCGGACTCGGACTTCAGCATGTTCAGCGTGCTGAAGCTGGTGAGCACCTGCGCGAGGTCGGTGCCTTGGCCGTGCCCGAGCAGCACGTAGCCGAGCAGCGCGCCGGCCAGTTGCCCGGCGTCATCGGTGGTCGGAAGCTGCAGGCCGATCGGTCGCGAACCGGCGGTGGCCAATGACCGGATGTCGTTGGCTCGCTTCGGGTCGGCGAAGTCGCTGGTCAGTTGCAGCCGGCTGGCCACCGATCCGCCGGCCGCCATGATCGCCGCCGCGGTGGCCTCCTTCATCGACTTGGTCGCGCCGGGTGCCCCGAGCAGCACGACCGGGACCTTGGCCAGGGAGTTCGCGGCAATCTTGGCGCCGTAGCTCTGAGCGAGCAGGTTGGCGTTGCCGGCCTGTGCTTGATAGGCCGCACCCTGCCTGGTGAGGTCTGCGTTGCTCTTCTTCAGGTCCGACACCTGCCGGCGCAGGTCGCCGACCACGGCGCCGTTGAGGACGCTGGTGCCGACCACCACGCCCAGCGCGATGGCCAGGAAGATGCCGATGATGGAGACGAGGTGGTAGCGAAACGAGATCACGAGAACAGGCCCCTAAGCCAGGAGTAAAGGTGGTTCCAACCGTTGCTGAACAGGTGCAGGTAGCTGTCGGTCGAACTGCCGGCCACCAGTACCACCGCGATCGCGAGCATCGCCGCCAACGCCAGCGCGATCACGGTGAAGATCGAGATCCGGGTTTGGAACAGCTGTGCGGCGGCTTTGGCGTCCACCAACCGCCCACCCACCTTGAGCCTGGTCAGCACCGTCGATGCCATGCCGCCGCGGCCGGAATCCAGGAATTCCTCCAGGGTCGCCCGCATCCCGACGGTGACGATCAGCTTGGCGGCACCGGCATCGGCGATCAGCACCGCGGCGTCCTCGCTGGTGCTCGAGGTGGCGAACACGATCGGATCGATGCGCAGGTCCTGAACCCTGGCCAGCCCGGTCGCCCGGCCGTGATAGTCGGCATGTGCGACCACCTCGCCAGCGTCGGTCAGGGCGGCATCAGACATGCTGTCAAGCTCACCGATGACCAGATCTGGCCGGTAGCCGGCATCGCGCAGCACGTCCGCACCACCGTCGACCCCGACCAGCACCGGACGGAACTCGCGGATGTAGTGCTTGAGCGCCTTCAGGTCGGCCCGGTAGTCGTACTCCTTGGCAACCAGCAGGACGTGCCGACCGGCGAACCTGGTGCGCAACTCGGGCAGGCCGATGCCGTCGAGCAGCAGTTCTTTCTCGCGCAGCATGTGCTGCTGGGTGCTAGAGGCGAAGGCTTCCAACTGGGTCGACAGGCCGGCCTTGGCCGCACGCAGCGCTTCGGCCACCGAGTCGGCATCCAGTCGCGACCCGCGTGCCACTTCGCGCTCGCCGGCATAGAGCACGTCGCCGTCCAACCGGAGCTTGGTGCCTTCCTTGACGTCGGCGAAGATCTCGCCGCCCACCGCGTCCAGGATCGCGATGCCGTGGGCGATCAGCACTTCGGGGCCGAGGTTGGGGTAGCGGCCGGAGATGCTCTCACCAGCGTTGACCACCGCTGACACCTTCGCGGCCACCAGCGCATCGGCGGTGGACCGGTCCAGGTCGACGATGTCGATCACCGCGATATCGCCGGCATGCAACCGGCGCAGCAGTCGACCGACCCGGCGATCCAGCCGAGTCACTCCGCTGATACCGCTGGCCGGGACGTCCCGGCCTCGGTCGCCGTGGCGGATAACTGCCATCTTCATGTGTTGCCATGCTGCCATCGCGATCACCGATCGTGACGTTGCGCCACGCGCGAGCTACCGGCCGGTTCGGCGCTTTTTGCCTTTCGTCACAACGGTAGCCGGTGTCGAGGCGTCGGTGCGGGCGGCTTCGAGCAGCTCGGCGGCGTGCTCGCGGGCCACCGGCGTGTCGTCGCCGGCCAGCATCCGGGCGAGCTCGATCAGCCTGGCTTCGCCGCTGACCAGGCGGACGTCACTGCGAGTGACCCCGCCGGCCGCGCCGGCCAGCGCCTTGTCCACCACCAGGTGCCGATCAGCGAACGAGGCGACCTGCGCCAGGTGGGTGACCACCAGTACCTGATGCGAGCGGGCAAGCCTGGCCAGCCGCCGTCCGATCTCGACGGCGGCCCGACCCCCGACGCCGGCATCTACCTCGTCGAACACCATGGTGGGCACCGGGTCGGTGCCGGCCAGGGCAACCTCGATCGCAAGCATCACCCGGGACAGCTCACCACCGGAGGCACCCCGCTGGACGGGCAGCTCCGGCGCGTCCGGGTGGGCACGCAAGGTCAGCTCGACCTCGTCCACTCCATCTGGGCCGGCGCCTGCCTGGTGGGAGTCGATGCGCACGCTCGGCGAGCCGTCGGTGGCCGGCCGGTGGCGCAGCACCATGCGGACCTCAGCCGCTGGCATTGCGAGGGCGGTCAGCTCGGCGGTCACCAGCTCGGACAGCCGGCCGGCGGCCTGCTGGCGCGCGGCCGAGAGCTTGCTGGCGATGCTGGCGTAGTTGTCGGCAGCCCGATCCCGCTCGGCGGCCAGCGCGGCCAGTGCCTCGTCGGAGGTATCCGACTCGGCAAGCTGCTGTTCGGCCGCGGCGGCCCAGTCCCGCACCGCGGTCAGGTCCGGCCCGTACTTGCGGACCAGCACGTTCAACGCGGCCCGGCGGTCGTGGACGCCGGCCAGCCGTTCGGGATCGGCTTCGAGCTGAGCCTCATAGCTGGCAAGCTCGGCGCCGATATCGGCAGCATCGGTGGCCAGCTCGGTGAGCCGGCCGGCCAGCGCGTCGAGGCCGCTGTCGGTGCCGGCTACCTGGCCGAGCGCTCGCTGGGCAGCGCCGATCAAGGCCTGCACGTCGGCCAGGTCGGTGGTGGGATCGTCCGGGTCGCCGAGTAGCGCGTTGTGCCCGGTCCGAGCAGCGACCCGCAAGGCGTCGGCATGTTCCAGCCGGCCAGCCAGCGCGGCGAGCTCGAGGTCCTCACCGGGTTGCGGGTTCACCTGCTGGATCTCGGCAATTCCGTGTCGCAGCAGGTCGGCTTCGCGGGCCAGCTCCCGCGCGGCCGAGGTGCGCCGGTCAAGCTCGGCAGCGGCCGAGCGCCAGTGTTCGAAGGCGGTCCGGCATTCGGCCAGGTCCAGGCCGGCGTAACGATCCAGCGTCGCTCGCTGCTCAGCCGGCTGGGTCAGCCGTTGCTGATCGCTCTGGCCGTGCACGGCAAGCAAACCGGTCGACAGCCGCGCCAGCACGGTGGCCGGCACCGCGGCCCCGCCAGCAGCTGCCCGGGACCGACCGCTCGCGGTCACCACCCGGCGCAGCACCAAGGTGCCGTCAGGCTCGACATCGCCGCCGGCATCGATCACGATCTGGGCCGGTTCGGAGTCGGCGC
>JBDSAN010000268.1:0-4893 GCA_039922115.1 Jatrophihabitantaceae bacterium | reverse complement strand
GCCGCCCAGCTCGGGATCACCCTCAACACGGTGATCCAGGGTGCCTGGGGGATCACCCTGAGCCGGCTCACCGGCCGCCGCGAGGTGGTCTTCGGCGCTACCGTGTCCGGCCGGCCGCCGCAGCTGCCCGGTGTCGATGAGATGGTCGGGTTGTTCATCAACTCGATCCCGGTGCGGCTGGACTGCACGCCCGACACCGAGCTGGCCGAACTGCTGCGCGACCTGCAGGACCGGCAGGCCGACCTGCTCGACTACCACCACATCGGCCTGCCCGACATTCACCGGGCGGCCGGCGTGGACACCCTGTTCGACACCCTGGTGGTCTTCGAATCGTTCCCGGTCGACCACGTGGGCCTGAGCGAGGCCACCGCCGCGGCCGGCCTGCAGTGCTCGGGCATCACACCGGTGACCGGCACCCACTACCCGCTGACCGTGACCGCCGACGTCGACCCGTCCCTGCGGCTGTCGTTGCAGTACCAGCATGGTGCCTTCGACGCGGCCGAGGTGACCGTGATGGCGCAGCGGCTGGCGCTGGTGCTGGCCCAGCTGTCGGAGAAGCCGCGGCTGGCCGTCCGCGACGTCGAGGTGATGACCCCGGCCGAGCGCAACTGGGTGCTCGACGAGCTGAACGCCACCGGCACCGAGCAGGCTGCGCTGACGGTGCCGGAACTGTTCGCTCGTCAGGTCGCCGACACCCCGGACGATCCGGCGCTGATCGCCGGCGACGTCGAGCTGACCTACGCCGAGCTGGACGAGCGGGCCGAGGCGCTGGCCCGCGGCCTGGCCGGGCGGGGCATCGGTGCGGAGTCGCTGGTGGCGGTCGCGCTGCCGCGCACCGCCGAGCTGGTGGTGGCGCTGCTGGGCGTGCTGAAGTCCGGTGCGGCTTACCTGCCGATCGACCCGCAGTATCCGGGCAGTCGGCTCAAGCACATTCTCGATTCGGCGAACCCGGCACTGGTGCTCAGCGACCCGGCAGTAATCGACAAGCTGCCGCTGGACGGGCTGAGTTGGGCCCAGTTGGACGAGCTCGCGCAGCCCGAAGGATCGGCCGTAGCCGGCCGGCCGCTACCCGACAATGCCGCCTACGTCATGTACACCTCGGGCTCCACCGGCATTCCGAAGGGCGTCATGATCACCCACCGGGCGATCACCAACTCCGTCCCGGTGCTCATCGACCGGCTCGGCATCCGGCGTGGCCTGGTGCTGGCGCAGGCCTCGATCAACTTCGACGTGTCGGTATTCGAGATCATCGCCAGCCTGTGCACCGGTGGCGTGGTCGAGCTCGTTCGCGACGTGTTGGTGCTGGCCGAGCTCGATCGCTGGGACGGCGACGTGATCAGTTCGGTGCCCTCGGCCTTCGCGGAGATGCTGGACAGCGCCGAGGGCCGGTTCAGCGCGGCCAGCGTGACCTTCGCCGGCGAGCGGCTGCCCGGCTCGCTGGTCCGGCGGGTGCGCCGTGCGATGCCCGGGGTAAAGGTGTCCAACGGCTACGGCCAGACCGAGACGCTCTATGCCACCACCCACGTGGTCGGCGACGATCGCGGCGAACAGGCCGAGACGCCGATCGGCAAGCCGCTGGACAACATGCGGGTCTACGTCTTGGGAGCCGGCCTCGAACCGGCACCGCCCGGCGCGTACGGGGAGATCTACGTCGCGGGCGTGAACGTCAGCCGCGGCTACCACGGCCAGTCCGCGCTCACCGGCGAGCGGTTCGTCGCCGACCCGTTCGGGCCGCCCGGCACCCGGATGTATCGCACCGGCGACCTCGGCCGTTGGAACGCCGACGGGGAGCTCGAATACGGCGGTCGCACCGACGTCCAGGTCAAGATCCGTGGCGTCCGGGTCGAGCCGGCCGAGGTCGAGGCGGTGCTCTGCGGGCACCCCGAGGTGGTCGCCGCCTCGGTGATCGACCGGACCTTGCGCTCCGGCGGCGGCAAGTACCTGGTCGGCTACCTGCACACCAGCACCGGCAACCTGCCGGCCGACCTGCGGGACTACCTGACCGCGTCCCTGCCGGACGTGATGGTGCCCTCCGTGCTGGTTGCGCTGGACTCATTCCCCTTGATGCCAAACGGTAAACTCGATCGAAGCGCGCTGCCCGAGCCGAAGCTCGGCGGCGGCAGCTACCGCGCACCGCGCACCGCCGTCGAGGCAGTGCTGTGTGACCTGTTCGCCCAGGTGCTCGACGTCGAGCGGGTCGGCATCGATGACGATTTCTTCGTCCTGGGTGGGCATTCGCTACTGGCCACCCGGCTGACAAACCAGATCCACGCCGCGCTGGACGCCGACATCGCGATCCGCCAGGTGTTCCAGACCCCGACGGTGGCCGGCCTGACCCGGCACGTCTCGCCCGGCTCGTCGTCCCGGCTGGCACTGAAGCCGGCGGCCGAGCGGCCGGAGCGGGCGCCGCTGTCCTACGCCCAGCGCCGGCTGTGGTTCATCGATACCTTCGACGGCCCATCGGCCACCTACAACCACGGCCCGGTGCTGCGACTGCGCGGCGAGTTGGACGTGCCGGCGCTGACCGCCGCGCTGCGCGATGTGGTCTGCCGGCATGAGGTGCTGCGGACGCTGATCGTGGAGGATTCCGACGGCCAGCCCTACCAGCAGGTGCTGGCGCCCGAGGCGGTCAGCATCAAGGCCCGGCTGACCGACATCACCGCCGAGCAGCTGGCTGATGCGGTGCGCGAGGAGATCCACCAGCCGTTCGTGCTGTCGACCGAATTGCCAATGCGGGCCGCGCTGTTCCGGATCGGCCCGGACGATCATGTGCTGGCATTGACGATTCACCACATCGCGATCGACGGCGAGTCGATGGCACCGATGTCGCGGGACCTGTCCACCGCCTACGCTGCCCGGCTGGCCGGTGCCGAGCCGCAGTGGCCGGACACCCCGCTCGGCTATGTCGATTACACGCTCTGGCAGCGCGAGATGCTGGGCGAGGCGAGCGATCCGACCAGCGAGCTGGCCCGGCAGACCGCGTTCTGGCGCGAGCAGCTCGAAGGCCTGCCGCAGCCGATCACCGTCCCGGCCGACCGGACCCGGCCACGGGTGGCCAGCCATCGCGGCGACACCGTTGAGTTCCGGATGTCGCCGGAGCTGCTGGCCCGGATCGAGGCAGTCGCCGGCCAGCACCGGGCCACCGTGCCGATGGTGTTGCAGGCAGCGCTTGCGGTGCTGCTCAGCCAGCTCGGTGCTGGTGAGGACGTCACGATCGGCTCTCCGATCGCCGGCCGCACCGACGCCTCGCTGAACGAGCTGGTGGGTTTCTTCGTCAATACCTGGGTGTTGCGGGTCGACCTGGCCGAGCAGCCGTCCTTCGCCGACGTCCTCGATCAGGTGCGTGCCCGCGCGCTGGCCGCCTACGAGAACCAGGACGTGCCCTTCGAGCACCTGGTCGAGGCACTCAACCCGGAGCGCTCAACGTCCTACCATCCGCTGTTCCAGGTCATGTTCGCCTGGCAGAACATCGTCGATTTCGACTTCGCCCTGCACGGCCTGCGGGCTGAGGTGATCCCGGCCTCGACCCAGACCGCGAAGTTCGATCTCTATATAAACATGGGTGATATTCCTGGTCTCGGCCTGGTTGGCTACCTCGAATACGCGACCGACCTGTTCAACCGCGACACCGCGCAGCGGCTGGCCGAGCGCTTCCTGCTGGTGATCGAGTCGCTGGTCGCCCGTCCGGACAGCCCGGTCCGGCTGGTGGACGTGCTGCTGCCGACCGAGCGCGCGATCCTTAGCGCGGTCAACCGCACGGCGCTGCCCGACACCGAGGCCACCCTGGTGCAGCTGTTCGAGCGGCAGGTCGCGGCCACCCCGGACGCGCTGGCATTGCAGTGCGGCAAGCAGGCTTTGACCTACCGGGAGCTGCAGGTTCGGGCCAGCCAGCTGGCCGGGGTGCTCACCAGCCACGGCGTCGGGCCGGAGTCGGTGGTTGGGGTCGCGCTGCCCCGCACGCCCGAGCTGGTCATCGCGCTGCTAGCGGTGCTCACCGCCGGTGGCGCCTATCTGCCGATCGACCCCAGCTACCCGAGCCGGCGGCTCGTCCACATTCTCGCTGACACCACCCCGACGCTGATGCTGACCGACACCGGCACCCGGGCCGGCTCGCTGGTCGAGGCGCTGGCCGAGGCCGCACCGATCCCGACCGTGCTGCTGGACCAGCCGCTGCCGACCGGCGATCAGCAGCATGCCGTTGTGCAGGTGCTGCCGGACAACCTCGCCTACGTGATGTACACCTCCGGCTCGACCGGCATTCCGAAGGGCGTCGCGCTGACTCACGCGACGATCGTCAGCGGCCTGGAGCACCTGGCCCGGGTTGCCGGGATTACCGCCGGCTCAAGGGTGCTGGCCTGCACCTCGATCAACTTTGACGTCTCGGTGTTCGAGATCTTCAGCGCGCTGACCCGGGGCGCGAGCATCGACCTGGTCCGTGACGTGCTCGAACTGACCGAGCGCGAGCAGTGGAGCGGCGATGTCGTGCACACGGTTCCGTCCGTGTTTGCCGAGGTATTGGACGCCGCCGCCGAGCGGATCTCGGTCAACACCCTGATGTTCGCAGGGGAGCAGCTGTCACCGGCGCTGGTCAGCCAGGTCGCCAAGGCGATGCCGGCCACCACGGTGATCAATGCCTACGGCCAGACCGAGAGCTTCTATGCCAGCACCCACACCATGCCGAGTTCGGCGGCCGGCCGGGACAGCTCCGAGCCGGTGCCGATCGGGACGCCGATCGCCAACAGCCGGATGTACGCGCTCAGCCCGGCGCTGACCCCGGTGCCGCCCTCGGTCACCGGCGAGGTCTACGTCGGTGGCGATCTGGCTCGCGGCTATCACAACCAGCCCCGGCTGACCGCCGAGCGATTCGTCGCCGACCCGTTCGGCCCGCCCGGC
>JBDSAN010000267.1:0-6505 GCA_039922115.1 Jatrophihabitantaceae bacterium | reverse complement strand
GGGTCGGGTCGTAGGCCTCGATCCGGCTGCGGCCACTGCGCTTGGCTCGCAGCAACGCCAGGTCGGCCTCGCGCAACACCTCGTCCGGGTGGGTGTGCAACGGCCCACCGACGGTGATGCCGATGCTGACGCTGGCGATGTGCCGGTGACCGCGCACCTCCAGCGGCTGGTTGAGCGCGGTGGTCATCCGCACCGCCAGCGCGCGCAGCGCCTCCAGGTCGTCCTCGCCGGGGATCAGCGCCACGAACTCGTCGCCGCCGACCCGACCCAGGATGCACTGGTCCGGTAGCGCCGCGCGCAGCCGGCGGGCCAGCAGCACCAGCAGCTCGTCACCGGCCTCGTGGCCCAGGCTGTCGTTGACCGTCTTGAACCGGTCCAGGTCGCAGTACAGCACCCCGGCTGGGCTGCCGCTGATCAGATAGGCGGCCAGTTGCTGTTCGAGCATGCTCCGGTTCGGCAGCTCGGTCAGCGCGTCGTGGGTGGCCCGGTGGGCCAGCTGGTCCTCGGCGAGCTTGCGCTGGGTGATGTCGTTCAGCTGGGCGACGATGCTCTGGGTCGCACCCGAGCGGTCCCGGATCACCCCGACGTGCAGCAACCCGAACAGCACCCGGCCATCGGCGTTGAGGTAGCGCTTGGACGTCTCGTAGCTGTGCCGCCGGCCGGCGATCAGGTCGGCGAACAGCGCGGCGTCGGCGTCAGCGTCATCGGGATGGGTGAACTCGGCGAACCGCATGCCGACCAGTTGCTCGCGCGGGAAGCCGAGCATGTTCGACATCGAGGCGTTGGCCTGGGCCAGGGTGCCGTCCGGGTTGACGATCGCGGCGCCGATCGGGCTGCGCTCGAAGGCCACCTCCCAGCGGTGCTCGGCGTCGCGGCGGCGACCTTCCGACCGCTGGCGAGCCTGAAAATCGGCGATCGCGACCGCGGCCTGGTTGGCGAACAGCTCCAGCACGGTGCGCTGCTCGGCGGTGGGACGGCGACCGCTGGCCGGCTGGTCCACGCTCAGGATGCCCAGCAGCACCCCGTCCGGCCCGAACAGCGGGGCGAACAGGGCGTCATCGGGGTGCCAGGCGTCCGGGTCGGGGGACTCGGTGGCATCCGGCGTCCAGCTGGCGATCTGATCGAACAGGCTCTGATCCTGCTCGTGGCTGAAGAAGCGCAAGGTGCCCCAGGACTCGGCGGCTTGGAGCAGATCCAGCCAGTACGGCAGCGGGCTGGTCTGGCCGAGCAGCTCACGTACCTGTGGCGGGCCGGCAACCGCGGCCACCCGCACCCGGTCCGCGGCGGTCCCGTTAACCGAGCTGCCGGCCTCGACCAGGTTGATGGCGGCCGCGCCGAAGTCCAGAAAGTCGACAGCCGCCTCGGTGATCCGCTGCAGCATCAGCCGCAGGTCACTGGTCTGGCCCAGCTCGCGGACCACGTCCAGCAGTCGTTCCAGCCAGGAACGGCGCACATTGGCGAGTTCCGGCGGCGCGGCCATCCTGCGAGTTTCACACACCGGAAGGAGGTCAACCAGTCGACACGGTGGATATCTTGGCCGATTGACGCCTATTACGGATAAATAGGGGTGACAGGTGGGTCCTCAGCTGGCCTCCAGCACCACGGCGAGGCCCTGGCCGACTCCGATGCAGATCGCGGCCAGCCCGAAGCCACCGCCGCGCGCGTGCAAGGCGTGCGCCAGGTGACCGAGGATCCGCGCGCCGGAACAGCCGAGCGGGTGCCCGATCGCGATCGCGCCGCCGTGCACGTTCACGATGGACGGATCGAGCTCCGGCCAGTCGGCCAGGCAGGCCAGTGACTGGGCCGCGAAGGCTTCGTTCAGCTCGACCAGGCTCAGCTGCGACCAGCTCAAACCGGCTCGCTGCAGCGCCTGCTCGGCAGCCGCGACCGGGCCGATGCCGAACAGTTGCGGCTCCACCGCGGCCACTCCACGGCTGACGATCCGGGCCAGCGGCTGCCGGCCGGCCCGCTCCGCGCCGGCCTGATCGCCGATCAGCAGCGCGGCCGCGCCGTCGTTGAGCGGGCTTGCGTTGCCCGCGGTAATGGTCCCGTCCGGACGGAACGCCGGCTTGAGCCGACCGAGCGAGTCCAGGCTGGCCTCGGCGCGCACCGCCTCGTCCTGGCCCAGCTCGACGCCGGCCACCGGCACCACCTCGGCTTCGAACGCGCCGGACGTCCAGGCTGCGGCAGCCTTGCGGTGGCTGGCCAGCGCGAACTCGTCCTGGGCTTGCCGGCTGATCCGGTACCTCTCGGCCAGCAACTCGGTGCACTCGCCGAGCGAGGCGGTCCACTGCTCGGGCATCGCCGGGTTGACCATCCGCCAACCCAGGGTGGAGGAGAACAGCGTTTCGTGACCGGCCGGAAACCCCTTGGCCGGCTTGGGCAGCACCCACGGTGCCCGGCTCATCGACTCCACCCCGCCGGCAATGGCCAGCGACACGTCGCCGACCGCGATCGCCCGGTTGGCCGCGATCGCGGCCTCCAAGCCGGAGCCGCACAGCCGGTTCAGGGTCACTCCCGGCACCGAGGTCGGCAGCCCGGCCAGCAGCACCGCCATCCGGGCGACGTCCCGGTTGTCCTCGCCGGCGCCGTTGGCATCACCGAAGAACACGTCATCGATCGTGGCCGGGTCGAGCTGTTCGGACCGGCCCACCAGCGCGCGGACGACGCCGGCGGCCAGGTCATCGGGCCGGACGCCGGACAGCGCGCCACCGAACCGGCCGATCGGGGTGCGGACGGCGTCCAGGATGAAGACTTCGCTCTGCGCTGCGGCGTTCATGTCAGCCATCCTGCCGCACCGCCCGGCGCGGAACTCAGTCGCGCGGCAGCTCCCGCTTGATCACCTTGCCGGCCGGGTTGCGCGGCAGCTCGGCCAGGAACACCACGTCACGTGGCACCTTGTACCGGGCCAGGTGGGCCCGGACGTAGTCGCGAACCGCATCGACATCGAGTGCTGATTGCTCGGCGCGGACCACGAACGCGCGCAGCCGGTGGCCGAAATCGGGGTCATCGACGGCCACCACGGCGGCCTCGACGATCCCGGCATGACCGGCCAGCAGGTCCTCGATCTCACCCGGAAACACGTTCTCGCCGCCGGAGACGATCATGTCGTCGTCGCGTCCGTCGATGAACAACCGGCCCTCGGAATCGAAGTGGCCGAGGTCGCCGGTCGACATCAGGCCGGCCACCTGCTCCTTGCTGCCGCCGCCGGTGTAGCCGGCGAACTGGATGCTGTTGCCGACGAACACCCGGCCGGTCTGGCCGGCCGGCACCGGGTTGCCATCAGGGTCCAGTAACCGGACGGTGGTGCCCAGCGGTGGCCGGCCCACGCAGCCGGGTGCCGCCGCCAGGTCGGCCGGGGTGGCAATGCTGGCATAGGCCACCTCGGTCGAGCCGTACAGGTTGTGCAGCACGTCGCCGAGTTGCTTGCGGGTACGCACCGCAAGCTGGGCCGGCAGCGCCGAGCCCGATACCGCCACCACCCGCAGCGACGGCAGCGACCGTCGGTCGGCCTCCAGCGCGGTGAGCAGCCGGGCCAGCAGGATCGGCACCGTGATCAGGGCGTCGCACTGCTGCTCGGCAAGGGTGGCCGCCACCGCGGCCGGTTCGGCGCGCCGAGCGAGCACCAGGGTGTCAGCCAGCGCCAGCGCGATCACCGAGGACAGCAAGCCCCAGGCGTGAAAGACCGGGACGGCGATGTAGACCCGGCGGTTGGCCCGCAGCCCGATCTTGGACAGGTAGCCGCCCGGGATCGCCAGCGACATGCCGAACTCGCGCGCGGCGCCCTTGGGCGTGCCGGTAGTGCCGCTGGTCAGCAGCACCAGCTGCTGGGTACGTGCCGGACGGGGCAGCGGCCGTGGCCGGCTCGAGGCGACCAAGCTGTCGATGCTGTCGCCGGTGGCCGAGGGCTCGTCCAGCCAGCTGAGCACCGTGCCCAGCTCCGGTACGCAGGCCTCGGCCGCCGCGCTGAATTCCTGATCGTGGACGAGCAGCCGGATGCCCTCGCGCTGGCAGACGTCGGCCAGTTGCGGGCCCGCGAAGTCGGTGTTGAGCAGCACGGTGCGGCTGCCGAGCTTGGCGGCGGCGAACAGTGCGATGAACATTCCCCGATGGTTGCGGCACATCAGCCCCAGGCCGTCGCCGGCGGTCAGGCCGCGATCGGCCAGCGCGCCGGCCAGCAGGCTTGCCTGGCGGTCCAGCTCGGTGAAGCTGACCGAACCGGCGTCGTCGATGATGGCGGTGGCCTGCGGCTGGCGCTGGCAGGCTACCGCCAGCGCGGCCCCGGCCGGGCCGTAGGCGCGAAAGGCCTGCAGGGCGCGTACCAGTCGCTGCGGCGGTTCCAGGCCGAAGGCGCCGGCCCGCAGCAGGCTCAGCGCGGACTGCCCTTCCACGCTTGCCCGGGCGGCGAGTTTGCCGGCCGCGCCGCCGGCCGCGTGAAGTCGCTGGGGAATCTGCACGCTGCGATGGTTTACCTGATCGCGGGTTTTGTCACTCGTAGCCTCACTCGCCGACCAGGTAGCGCAGGTAGCGCTCGGGGGCGCTGAGGAACGCCTGCCAGTGTTGCACCAGTTCGAGATCTGCCCATTGGCTAGTGGTGATTCCGGATTCGTCGAGCTCCAACACCTGGGCTGCCGGCAGCGCAGCCAGCACCGGTGAGTGTGTGGCCAGCACCACCTGATTGCCAGCCTCGACCAGCGCCGCGAGCAGGCTGAGCAGCCGCAGGCAGGAGCTGAAGGACAGCGCGGCTTCGGGCTCGTCCAGCAGGAACAGGCCGCGCTCGGTGGTCCGCGAGTCCAGGTAGGCCAGGAATCCCTCGCCGTGCGATTGCCGGTTCAGCTGGCTGCCGAAGGCCCGCTCGGCGCGGCCGGCGGCGTCCAGGCCGACGAACAGCGAGTGCATTGCCTCCGCGCGCAGGAAGCAGCCGCCCTGCGGCGCCGGTCGATCGCCGGCCAGTTCCAGGTTCCAGTGCAGGTCGCCGTCCTCGCTGCTGGCCGGTGGTGCCCAGTGCTCGACCTGGGCACCGGTCAGCCGGGTGCGTTGCCAAGCGGTGGCCACCGCTTCGATCAGGGTGGACTTGCCGGCGCCGTTCTCGCCGACCAGCACCGTGGCCGGCCCGAGCCGCAGCGGCTGCCGGCGTAACTGATCGATCGCAGGAATGTCGAAATACCAGGCCGCCGGGTCATAGCGCGGCCCCGGAACCACCGAGATCCGTTCGAGAATCGCCACCCCCGGCAGCCTATCGGCCCGCCCACATGCGAGGCTTGGGTCATGGCTGCAGACGATGTGGACGACGCCAAGCCGGACACCGACCTCAAGGCTCAGTTCAAGCAGGCCCTGGAGCGCAAGAAGGGCCAGCAAGCCGATGGGGTCGGCGGCAGCGGACCGGACGCCAACAAGATTCACGAGGCGCATGGCAAAGTCGGCGGTAAGCGGCAATTCCGGCGCAAGAGCGGCGGCTGAGCCCGCCACCTGCCGTACCGCTGGATTTTACGGCGCCTCATGGGTCACAATGGTCACCGCTAGTGATCACAGTGCTCGATAGTGCTCAAAAGTGATCACTGACTAACTTACGTACCACCGCTCGGTTCGCGGCGCGCTTGGGGAAGACGTTGCCGTCGAGTTGCGGAGGTGCGCGATGTCTGGTGCTCAAGTGGCCTCAGCCACTCGAGGTGTGGTGTTCATTCACTGCTGCCCACCCGCAATCGGGCCGCATGTGGAGTGGGCACTGGCAGGGGTGCTCGGCCGTCCCTGCAAGCTTGAATGGAGCGCGCAGCCGGCTGCTGCCGGCCAGTTGCGCGCCGAGGCCAGCTGGATGGGCCCGATCGGTACCGCAGCGCGGCTATCGGCCTCGCTGCGTGCCTGGCCGATGCTGCGCTTCGAAGTGACCGAGGACGGCACCAATTCCACCGACGGCGAGCGGCTGGCCTACGTGCCGGGACGGGGCTTCCACCGCAGCGCGGTCTCGGCCAATGGCGACCTGGTGGTGGGCGAGGAGCGGTTGCGTGGGCTGCTCAGCCGGGCCCGGTCCGGGGACGAATTCACTCACGGCCTGAACGAACTGCTCGGCACCGCCTGGGACGAGGAACTCGAGCCGTATCGGACCGCTGGGGATGGCTCGCCGGTCGTGCTCATGCACAAAGTGGTCTGACCAAAGTGGTCTGACCAGCCCGACGGTCATAGCTTTGCCGGGTCAGGACCCGCTCAGGCTATGACAGTCCGGCAACAGCCGAGGTCTAGAGCTTGTGGAACAGCAGGCTGGCGTTGTGACCGCCGAAGCCGAACGAGTCGTTCAGCGCGGCGGTCACGGTCATTTCCCGAGCCTTGGTAGGGACGTCCACCGCAAGGCCGTCCTCCGGGTCGTCCAGGTTGATCGTCGGCGGCACCACGTCGTTGGCCACCGCCAGCACCGCGGCCACCGCCTCGATCGCCCCGGCCGCGCCGAGCAGGTGGCCGGTCATCGACTTGGTCGCTGACACCACCGTCTGCTCGCCGAGCAGTTCGGCGA
>JBDSAN010000266.1:0-11069 GCA_039922115.1 Jatrophihabitantaceae bacterium | reverse complement strand
GTTGATCACGAAGGCCGAGTAGCGACGTCCGCCGGCCTCCGAACCTGACCATTCCGGGGAGGTGATGACGGGCGTCGGCCGGGCCTGGGTGTCGGCGAAGGTGATCTGCTTGCCCTCGTGCTCGGCGGCGAGATCGGCCAGCTTCGTGCCTGTCCGCTTCTCCAATGTCCGGAAGCCCGCGACGGCCAGGTGCCCGTTGGTAGTGCCGGACAGCGCGAGGATCGCCTCACAGGCCAGCGCGTCCCGCGCGAGCGAGGGACGCCCGTCGGCGACGCCGCCGCGGACCACGCCGTTCTTCGCGGCCAGGTAGGTCAGCGGTTGCTCGAGGTCGAAGGTGACGCCCTTCGTCGTCGCCCCGAGCGAGTCGGCCAGCGGGCCGAGCGCACCCAGTTTCGCCGCGACGGCGGTGTAGTCCCGCTCGACCACCACCAGCTTCGGGAAGTTCACGCCCGGTACGGCGTCGACCCCGTCCTCGCGCCAGTCCCGGACAACCCCGCCCGGGGTGGCCATCTCGTCCGGCGTGTCGTGCAGCAGCGGAACCGCGACGAGGTCCTTGCGGGTCCCGAGATGCTTCTCGGCGAGCGCGCTGAAGCGCTTGGCCAGGGTTGCGAAGATGTCGAAGTCGGTGCGGGTCTGCCAGGGCGGCGGGATGGCTGGGTTGAAGGCGTGCACGAACGGGTGCATGTCGGTGCTGGACAGGTCGTACTTCTCGTACCAGGTGGCGGCCGGCAGCACGACGTCGGAGAACAGCGTCGTGGACGTCATCCGGAAGTCGAGAGTCAGCAGCAGGTCGAGCTTTCCCTCAGGCGCCTTGTCCCGCCACGTCACGTTCTGCGGCCGTGCCTGCGGTCCGCTCTCGGTGGCACGAAGCGAGTCACCAGAGCCGATCAGGTGCCGCAAGAAGTACTCATCACCTTTGGCACTGGAGCCGAGCAGGTTCGAGCGCCACACGGTGAGGACGCGGGGCCAGTTCTCCTCTGCATCCGGGTCCTCACAGGCGAAAGTGAGCCGACCGCTGGACAGCTCCTCGCTAACGAACTCACCCGGCCGCTGGCCCGAGCGTTCGATCGCATCGGCCAGGTGAAGAGGGTTCCAGTTGAAGGTCGGATAGGACGGCATCCACCCCATCCGCGCGGAGTCCGCGATCAGGTCGGCCGGGGTCTTACCGGCGAACCGGCCGGTTCCCAGCGGTGAGGACAGGTGAGTGTTGTCCGCGGTGTCGTAGCGCCAATGATCGGTCGCCAGGTAGAAGAACGCCGTGCCGATCATCGTCCGCGCCGGCCGCGACCAGTCCGTGGCGTTGGAGTAGAGGCCGTGTCCGGTGAGCGGACGCACCTTCTCCTGGCCAACGTAGTGCGCCCAGCCACCGCCGTTCACGCCCTGACAGCCGGTCAACGTGACCAGGGCCAGGAAGGCCCGGTAGATCGTGTCGGAGTGGAAGTAATGATTCGTCCCGGCCCCCATGATGATCATGGATCGACCCTTGGACGCCTCTGCGTTGGCCGCGAACTCACGGCCGATCCGGGCCGCAGCCGACGCCGGGACGGAGGTGATCTCCTCCTGCCAGGCCGGCGTCCCCGGCTGGTTGGGGTCGTCGTATCCCGTGGGCCAATCGCCGGGCAGACCGTCACGGCCGACGCTGTAGTTGGCCAGTAGCAGATCGAAGACCGTCGTGACGGTGTGGCCGGCGACCTGCCGGGTAGGCACGCCGCGGCGCATGCTGGCGCCCGCGCCGGACGGCTCGTCGAAGCGGGGAAGCATGATCTCTACTGCCTCGGCTGCGGGGTCCCCGTATAGCGACAGTGTTGGTGTGATGTCCCCGAGATCGAGATTCCATTTACCCGCTCCGGCCTCGCCGTACCGGAACCCGAGCGAACCCGACGGCACCACCGGCTGGTCGGTCGCGGAGTCCAGCAGCACGGTCTTGAAGGCGGCGTTCTCCTCGACCGAGCCGAGGTCGGCTGCGGTGAGGAACTTGCCCGCGGTGTACGTGCCATCCTCGCGGCGGTCCAGCGAGATCAGGAACGGTAGGTCGGTGAAGCGTGTGACGTAGTTGGTGAAGTACGGGGTCTGCCGATCGACGAAGAACTCTTTGAGTACGACGTGGCCCATGGCCATAGCCAGGGCGCCATCGGTGCCCGGTTGCGCGGCGAGCCACTCGTCGGCGAACTTGACGTTGTCTGCGTAGTCGGGGGAGACGGCGATGACCTTCTGCCCGCGGTAGCGGGCCTCGGTCATCCAGTGCGCGTCCGGCGTGCGGGTGACAGGGATGTTGGAGCCCCACATGATCAGGTACGCGGCGTCCCACCAGTCGCCGGACTCCGGGACGTCGGTCTGGTCTCCGAACACCTGCGGGGACGCGACCGGCAGATCGGCATACCAATCGTAGAACGACAGCATCGGCGCGCCGAGAAGCGCGTGGTATCGCGCGCCCACCCCGTGGCTGACCATGCTCATCGCCGGGATGGGCGAGAATCCGGCGACGCGGTCCGGCCCGCGCGTCTTGATCGTGTGCACCTGCGCGGCCGCAGCGATCTCGGTCGCCTCATCCCAGTGGGCCCGGACGAAACCGCCCTTGCCCCGGGCCGATACGTAGCGTTGGCGCAGTTCCGGCGTGCCGACGATTTCGGCCCACGCTGCGACCGGGTCGCCGTCGTTGCGGGTCTTGGCTTCGCGGAACATCTCCAGCAGCACGCCGCGGACGTAGGGATACCGGACGCGGGTGGGGGAGTAGGTGTACCAGGAGAATGCCGCGCCGCGGGGACACCCGCGCGGCTCATACTCCGGGGAGTCCGGCCCGACCGAGGGGTAGTCGGTCTGCTGCGCCTCCCAGGTGATGATGTCGTCCTTGACGTACACCTTCCACGAGCAGGAGCCGGTGCAGTTGACCCCGTGCGTGGAGCGGACGACCTTGTCATAGGACCAGCGGTCCCGATAGAACGAGTCGGCGCCGCGGCCGCCGATCTGATGCAGCGTGCGCAGGTCCGCCGATGCCTGACCCGGGCGCAGGTGTCGACCCGCCCGCAATAGCGCCTGGGTCAGCGGATCGTCCAACCCGAGAGCTGGACGAGCGCCGGTCGGACGGTCGTTGGTCGGGCCACTGGGTTCGGTCATCGGCTGCTGCTCCCTCACAAACGTTGATCAAGGACTTCGATGTGTACTGCATCGAACGATTCCGCCGCCCTGGTCAGGGCGCTGACGCGGGCCACCGTCCGGTCACCTGAGCCCGGACCTCGTCGAGGTTGTCCCAGTCGGCGGGGGTGAGTACCGACAAGCTTGAGGGAAACAGGCCGTCCTGTTCGCGCAGGATGTGGGTGAACAGTTCGCTCAACGCCGCTTCGAGATCCTGCGCCCAGCCCTCCGCTTCGGCGGCAGGGTCGGCGAGCAGCGTCAAGGTGGCCTCGATGCGGCGGTGATCGTCCTGCAGCGACGCGACATGGTCAGCGAATTCGCCGGCCATCGCCGGAAACAGTGCCCTCTCCTCGATCTCGGTGTGCGGATGCAGCAGGGTCAGCAGCCGCCGAGCAGCGCCGGCGGCGGCAGTGCGATCGCCACAACGGGCGGCGTCGGCGGCCTCGCGCGCCACCCCACGAAGGCCGTCGTGTTCGGCGGTCAGGGCGGCGATGGCCGGGACGTTCTGGCAGCCGCAGTACTCACACACCCGCGCTCACCCCGCCCGAAGGCCTTGGGTCCCGGGCCATCAGAGCGGCCAGGCCCAACACGAGCAGCGCGACCACGCCGAGTGCGATCAGCCCGAGAGCGTAGCTGCCGTTCCCGCCATAAACCGAACCCATCAGCAGCGGCGGAATGAAACCGCCCAGACCGCCCGCGGCACCGACCAGACCGGTCACTGCGCCCACCTTGTTCGCCGGTGAGCGCTGGGCGACGAGGGCGAACACCGCGCCGGACGCGGTCCCGAGCGCCGCGGCCATGGCCAAGAACGCAACGGTGCCGACCGGCGCTAGCGCCGGGGTGGCCGACTGCACGAACGCGCCGACGGCGACGATCGTAAAGGCGCCCATCAGGACCCGAGCGGCGTCCAGACGATCCGAGAGCCACCCGCCGACCGGACGCAGCACGACCGCGACGAGCACGAACCCAGCCATCTTGTTCGCCGCATCGGACTGGGTCAGGGCGTAGGCGTTTTTCAGATAGGTAGGCAGATACACGCTGAAAGCGACGTAGCCACCGAACCCGACCGCGTACAGCGCTGATGCCCGCCAGGTGATCGGAAGTCGCACGGTGGCCGCGAGCCGGCGCCCCAGCGGCTCGGTCGGTGCCGTACGCCCCGGGGCATCGCGCAGCAGCAACGCCGCCGCCACGCCGTACACGCCGAGTGCTATCGCGGTGATCACGAAGGGTGCGGCGAACCCGTGCGCCTTGACCAGCTTCACCGTGGTCAGGGCGCTGATCGCAGTCCCGCCCATGCCTGCGCCGAAGGTGCCGACCGCAAGACCCCGCCGTTCGGGTGGGAACCAGGCATTGACGAACGGCACTCCGACAGCGAACGCGCTGCCCGAGATCCCGAGGAAGAACCCACCGACTAACAATCCAGCAAGGCTGGAATGCCCGATCGAACCGAGGAACAACACCGGGATGATCGTCACCAGCGACACCACCGGAAACATCACCCGTCCCCCGAACCGATCGGTCAGCGCGCCGACCGGGATCCGCCCCACCGATCCGACGATCACCGGCACCGCCACGATCAGCGCCTGGGAAAAGGAAGACAGGCGTAATGAGTCCTTCAAGCTGGGGCCAAGTGGGGACAGCAAGGCCCACGCCCAGAAGTTGATCGCGAAACCCACCGTCGCCAAGGCCAGCATCAGCCACGCGCGCCCTGACACGGTCCCGCCTACTGGGCTGGCCGGTGCCAGCGTGCCAGTTCGCGCCGCGTCCTCAGAGGTGCTCATCGTGGTTGCCCTTTCCGTTCTCGAATACTGGCCATACGGTGATCATGGTCGGTGCTACCAGCCCTACGCGGTTGCTGTGAACCATCCGGCCCGGTGTCTTCACCCGCTCTGAAAACGCACACGTCACGGTCTCGGACGGGTGTCGCGCCGATCGACAGCGGCTGCGTGTCGGACGTGCTCTGCAGCCGGCGGTGGATAGATTCGGCGATGCGGGAGGCCTGCACCTTCGCGTGAGAGGCGACCGGCCCGGCGTACAGGACGTCCACGGTCTGCGTCCACAGCGTCAGCCACCGCTGAAAGTGCCCAGCGGTCAGAACAGCACGGCGGTGCAGATCAACGTGGACGG
The DNA here is from genome assembly GCA_039922115.1 of Jatrophihabitantaceae bacterium. Classification (GTDB taxonomy): domain Bacteria; phylum Actinomycetota; class Actinomycetes; order Mycobacteriales; family Jatrophihabitantaceae; genus Jatrophihabitans_A. The sequence continues at coordinate 5,810 of JBDSAN010000266.1, read as the reverse complement.
TGAACGCGTTGCGACGATAGGTTCCCGCGCGGAACAGCACCGTCTCCCAGAAATCGCACATGACTGGCAGATGCGCGTCCAAGTCCATCCGTGCAACGTCGACGAACACCGGCCCCAGCAGCGGATCGGCCAACGCGCGGCCATAGACCGCGCGCACCAGCGACTCGACATCGTCACGATCACACAGATCCGTCAGGGCATCGATCGGCGATCTCATCGCAGCTCGCCCGAGACGGTCACGAGTCCAACGGTGACCAGCAGAGCGACCTTGACCACCTCAAGACCGATGTAGGTCACGTGCCCTCGTGACGGCGTGCGGTCGCCGCCGGCGATGATCGCACGTGCACGTCGGTCTAGGGCCGGCCGCACGCCAACGACCTGCACCAACAGGACCGCGGCCAAGACGCCCGCGAGCGGGAGTCTCACCGCCCGGGAGTCGCCAAGCCCGGTGCTGGTCACCAGGGCGACAGCAAGGACAGCCTCGCAGACGTTCAGTGCGCGGAACACCAGCCGGCCGATGCCCAAACCGAGCGGCAGCGTGATGCCCGGAGCCCGGAACTTCAGCGGCGCCTCCATGAACGAGATGGCGAGCACCATTCCCAGCCACACGAATGCTGCGATGATGCTCGCGCCGTCGCCGAGTCTGGTCATCGCTACTCCGGGTCGGTGTCGGCGCGAACGAGATGGGCCAGGCAGGTGTGCGGATCAGCAAACGGAGTCAACGACTGCGCACGCAGCGGAATCCCGAGCTGCTCGAGCGCGCCTTGCATCAATCCCAGATGCAGCGCGCAAACCAGCTCGCGATGCGTCTCGGCCAACTCCAGGAACGGACAGTGCCGTAACCGGATCTCGATGTCAGCATCTGCTTCGACCGACAGCTGGGGGTCAAACCCGACGTCGGACAGCAGGTCCGTCAGTCGCGCCAAACCATCCTCGCTCGACAGCCGTTGACTCGGAGCTGGCGGCGGGACGAGGTAGCGACCCCAAGCTTGTCCGGCGCGCGCCGCGGCGCCGTCGGCGTCGTCTTCGGAGGCGAGGTGACTAAGTAGCATCTCGGCCAGCAGCTTGAAGTTGCGAGGCCCGCCACGGTCCATCCCGGGCGTGAGCAGATACTGGGTGCGGGGTCGACCCGGACCCTCCGAGCGACCTTCTTCGCGCCGCAGCGTGCCGTGGCGGACCAGGGCATCGAGGTGGAACCGGACGGTGTTGATATGTAGCCCAAGCTCATCGGCGACTTCGCGAGCGGTCAACGAACCTCGACTGGCGCGGAAGAACTCGACGACCTCGCGGCGTCGGCCGCCTTCGATGTTGTCCACGCGATCGACCCGTCACGAACTCTGCGGCGGCAGCTCGCGCACCAGCCCGGTATCCACGTTCAATGCCCCCAGCTTCTGAGCACCACCTGGAGACCCCAGCGGCTCGTCGCGCCCAGGAAGCACCTGGGTGAACCAGTCGGCGTTGTCCGCAGTGTGGGGACTCCACTCCGGCGGCAAGTCATCCTCGTAATAGATCGCTTCCACCGGGCACACCGGCTCGCACGCGCCGCAGTCCACGCACTCATCGGGCTGGATGTAGAGGCTCCGACCACCCTCGTAGATGCAGTCCACCGGGCACTCATCCACACAGGCCCGATCCTTCACGTCAACACACGGTTGGGCGATCGCATAGGTCACGACTGGCCTCCCTTCCTATGCGATGACGCCCAGTTTAGACTAGTCGAACGATGATCAATAGTGTAAATACTGAGCCAGAAGACTGTGCGTCGGGTACCACCCGGGTTCCACTCGCGCCGTCCACTCCCCGCTACAGGACATCAGCACCGCCCTCAGATGGTGAGAACCTGCGCCCCTCCGGGACGCACGCGTCCAGATCCCGATTGGAACGATCGATGCCTGCTGACCATGACCCCAATCAGTCGCAGATAACCGAGCAGTCGCCCGCCGCGACCCTTGGCGCCGAACACGCTCAGCTCATGGCGGACCTCGACGCCCGCGCCGATTCGGTCCTCTCAGTACTTGCGGGCGGGGGTTGGCCTACCGAAGAACTTCACCGACTGCTCGATTACCTGCATGTCGAGGTCCTGCGCCAAATCGTCGATGAAGAATGGTTGCTCTTCCGTACCTCCCACCATCAACCGCACGTCCTGGCATCGCTGCGTCAGGATCATCGTCAGCTTCGCGCGGCGATTGACGAGCTGACCGCCGCCGAACACAGCCCGGACCACCCTCCGGCCCAGGAACTCATATCCGCCACTCGCCAGCTGTGCACCACCCTCCAAACACACCTGAACGCCGAGGAAGCCGCGCTGGACGGCGACGCCCATGCGCCGTCCACGAGCGCACTAGGAAGCCAACCGCATACCGTGTACGCCCTGATCGAAGGCCCAGTCATCGATCTCGACACTCTGCCCGGATCCCAAGGCATCGACGCCGCGCTGGGCCGGCTACTGCGACTGCAAGCTGGGGAACAGATCGAACTGCACGCCAGCAGCGACCCGCTGCCGCTCTGGCGCCGCCTGGCGATGTCCGATCCCGGCGGTTACGGATTCAGCTACCTGGAAAGCGGTCCGACCCGCTGGCGCGCGGAGATCACCCGGCGCACGGCGAACTGACCTGCTGGGGAAAGCATGCTTGGGGAAAGCATGCTTGGGGAATGCCAGTTGGTGCAGAACGGGCATGTCCGCTGATAATGGGTATTATCAGCGGACTAAAAGGCTCGTGAATCGGCCTCGATTCAGTCGTCTCGCGACAGTCGCAGACCGTTCATGCCGAGAGGGCAGCGGAGTCTCGTCGAACAACCGCGGAAGTTGCCGTGAGCCCAAGCCCGCAACGAATTCGCGCCCGACCTGATGGGGCGGCGCCAGTCGGACCTGACATAACGCTGGGCTCGGTCCCAACGCGGATCCTGCACTACTGCTACCCGAACCCCGCATACAGCAGCGGCGCTTGGGACTCGACCAGCTGGACTGAGCTGAGCTCGCGGACCGCGCCCGTGAATTCGGCGGCCGCGGCATGGCTGCGTAGGTGGCCGATCGGCGGGCGTGGCATTCACTCAAGGCTAATCGAACATCGGTTCGATTACTACGCTGGTTGGGCGCGTGCCCGGCCGGCGGGTACCAGACCGACGTCGACCACCGGCACGCACGCGTGGGAACCATGCGGGTTATCAGAAGTAGGCAGCCTACTGTCGGCGAATTGCCTGTCTCTCGCTGGAGGATGTGAGGCGGATACATGTCGCGCGCTCTGCGCCGAACCTAGTCGAGATTCCCTGGGACCGGGTCGCCGGTAGTAGGTCCGGCCGTGAAAGATTTCAGCGCCGCACCTACTTTCGGGCCGGCGGCCGCCCCGCGCGGTAGGAGCGGGCTGCTGGGCTCGGCTCGGTTCGGCTTCGCGTAAGGCCTAGCCGTGTCGCGGTGCTCGCTCATCGTCGGGAGCGGAGGGGATAGACGTTGTCCAAGCCGAGCAGGTCCAGCTCGGCACGGGTCATGCCGAGCACCCGGTGTTGCTGGTAGCGGTCGCTGCAGGCGGCCTGGTCGAGGCAGACCCACACCTCGCGGCCGCGGTCGGGGTCTGCCAGCGGCTGGTACGCCTGCCATGGGTCCGGCGGCGCGCTGGTGATGCGGTGGCCGGTGATGATGTCGCCGATCCGGACATCCTCGGCGGTCCAGCCGCAGATCCCGCACCCGTGGACAGCGCCGGTCCATCCGTGTTCGGTGGGCAGTGCTGCGGCCGCGAGCTCGGCCCGGGCGCGGGGTGTGGTGAGGTAGCCGCAGTGACAGGCTGCCCGGAACCGGCGGCCGGCCGGGAATGCGCCTTCAGGAAAGCACAATCGTCGGAGGGCGGTCATAGGTCGGCGACCCGGATCAGGCCACCGTAGAGGCGATGGGTGTGGGTGAGGTAGCGGTCGACGCGGCGTTCGGTGGTGAGGTCGGTGGTGGCGTCCATGCCGATCCATAGCGCGGTGTAGCCGCGGGTGCGCAGGACCTGCTCCCAATAGTCGTCGATGGGGCGGTGGATCCAGGCGTCCTGGCCGTGGTGCAGCCAGATCGCGCGGCCGTGTTCGGAGTCGGCGATGGTGGCCCAGCAGGTGTCGGGAGGGACTTCGGGCATTTGGCCGGTGATGGCCTGCGCGAGGCCGAAGGCGTGGGCGAGCTGGCGCATCTTGTCGGCGACGCCGGCCGCGAGGGGGTGCAGGATCAGGTGGGTGACGTCGGCGCCGTCCTCGTAGTGTTCGGCGATCCAGCCCGACATCGCGACCCGGGTTTCGCCGCGCTGGCCGAGGATCCATGCGATCACGGCCGTCGACTCAGGCACCTGACGAGCCGTTCACGTACCGGATGGTCAGGCCGGGGACGTCGTGCGCGACTCGGGCGACGATGGCCCGGTGGTAGGCGGCCGGGAACAATTGTTCGGGGTGGGCCAGGCGGAGGTCCTCGTCGTCGCGGTAGGTGAGAATCACCGCATCGCGGGCATCGTTGAGCTGCTGGATCGCCAGTTCGACGCTGGCCGCCGCGAGTTCTTCCAGACGCCCCATTTCGACGCGCACCGCATCTGGGATAGGTGAGATGCCGGCTTCCCAACGGCGCACGGTGCGTGCCTCGACGCCGAGGTGATTGGCCAGCCACGCCCCGGTCAGGCCCAAGAAATCGCGCACCACCCGAAGCTCCGCGTCGGTCATTGGCCCGAGCGGTTGGGTGTCATCGGCCGCGGCGCCGCTGACAGTCGCCGCGGCGGCTTTGATCGGCATGACAGGTGACCTGGTCACCAGACGAGCGTCTCGACAGCCGGGTCCACGCTGTAGGACTGGCCGCAGTACTCGTGGTAAACGCGGCCCTCGGCGATCACCAGGTAGGCCGTGCCGTCGTCTCCGACGCAATGCAGGCACTTGTCGGGCCGCACCTGCTCGGCCGCGGGGGCCGCTCCGGCTGTGCATTTCGAGCAACCGGTCAGGTTGATGTAGCCGGAGTGATCGCAGACCTGGCCGCAGGCGATGTGGTCAGGCATCCAACTGGGCGAGCGGCCCTGCTCTGCCGTCCGGAACCCGAACGCGTAATCCTCAGACACCGTGCTGGACAGTACGGTCATACTGCCGGCGCTGACGTAGCGGCTGGCGAAAGTGCCGGCCTCGTGGCCCTCGATGTGGTCGGCCGAGTGCGTGCACAGGATGACAGGCTTGGCGTTGCTGGTCATGAACTTTTCCTTTCGGTCCGGCCTGGGCTCCTGCCCTGACACGATATGACCAGTATATGTCCTAATGTAGGACATAACAATAGGGGGCGCCCTCAAGCTGTGTCTGACGATTCCGTCGTGACAGAGTGCACTCGTGATGTGCCCTGAGTGCTGGCCTTGGCGATGCTGCCGCGGGCAGCGGGCGAGGCGGTGTGGCTGATGCGGGTGCCGTCGCAGTGGGAGGCTGTGTCTGGGCTGGCTTGGTAGGCCAGCCAGCTGGTGTAGCCGGGGCTGGTGCGGGCGGGGTAGATGTAGGCCTGGCAGCGGGTGCAGATCCAGCTGGCGGGGATCAAGTGTCCGTGGCCGAGAATTTCCAGCGCCCGGGCCGCGACAGCCTGGAACCAGTGCAGGGGTTTGCCGTAGCCGGCCTGCAGCGCCCGCTGCCAGGTTTGAGCGTCGGGGTATTCCAGGATGATCGGCGGGTCGCCGTAGGAGGCCGTCGCGGCCACGTCGTGGGCGGTGGTCTCGAATTCGGTGAGCAGGCTGCGGATGCGGTGGGCTTTGCCGGCGGGCACGTCGACGACGGAGTTTTCCCAGCGGCGCACGGTGCGTTCGACGATGGCGAGCTCGGCGGCGAATTCC
>JBDSAN010000265.1:0-3567 GCA_039922115.1 Jatrophihabitantaceae bacterium | reverse complement strand
CGCCGGCCTCGATCAGTGCGATAGCCCCGGCGGCTGAAACCACATTGCCTGCCACCACCGGGATCTGCGGATTCAGCGACCGGACGGCAGCCAGCGCGTCGAGCATCCGGTGCTGGTGGCCATGCGCGGTGTCGACCACCAGCAGATCCGCGCCAGTGGCCAGCAGCCGCTCGGCCTTGCCCCGGACATCGCCGTTCACCCCGATCGCGGCGCCGATCCGCAACCGGCCGCCGGCGTCTACGGCCGGCTCGTACAGGGTGGCTCGCAACGCAGCGGTCCGGGTCAGCACGCCGACCAGCAGGCCCTGCTCGTCCACGATCGGGGCCAGCCGGTGATGCTCGGCGGCCAACCGCTCGAAGGCTTCCCGCGCGCCGACCTTGGCCGGCAGGCTGACCAGCCGGCTGGACATCACCTCCGACAGTTGCGCGAACCGATCGACGCCGGCGCAGTCGCGCTCGGCGACCACGCCGACCGGACGCCCGTCATCGACCACGATCACCGCGCCCTGGGCCCGCTTGGGCAGCAGCGACAGGGCGTCGGAGACGGTGCTGGTCGGGCTGAGGGTCAGTGCGGTGTCATAGACCAGGTCGCGCTGCTTTAGCCAGCGCACCACCTCGCCGACCACCTCGACCGGAATGTCCTGCGGCAGGATGGTCAGGCCGCCTCGCCGGGCCACCGTCTCGGCCATTCGCCGGCCGGCCACCGCGGTCATGTTGGACACGATCAGCGGGATGGTCGCGCCGCTGCCATCGGTGGTCGCCAGGTCCACATCGAAGCGGGACGCGACGTCGGAGGCGCGCGGCACCATGAACACGTCGTCGTAGGTCAGGTCGTAGGCCGGCTGCTGGCCGTTGAGGAACTCCACGTTTGCAGCACTCTACCGGGGCCGGCGATGCGGCCGGGTGAGCGATCCGCAGCGGCCAGCGGGGGCGCAGCGCTAGCGGCAACCAGGTCGCTCGTATCGTGGACGCATGCCGATCGCCGTGTTCGATATCGACGGCGTGGTCGCCGACGTCCGACATCGGGTCCGGCACGTCGAGGGACGGCACAAGAACTGGGGCAGGTTCTTCGACCTGGCGGCCAAGGACACCGGCTCGCCGGAGGGCATCAGCTGGGTACACCGGGCCGCCCAGACGCTCGAGATTGTCTGGTTGACCGGCCGGCCCGAGTGGCTCAGGCCGGTTACTGCGCACTGGCTGGCCACCCAAGCTCTGCCCGAGGGCCAGCTGATCATGCGTCCGGACCATGACTACCGACCGGCCCGGCTGTACAAGCTCGATCAGTTGCGCCAGCTCGCCACGCGCGAGATTGCGGTGTTCGTCGACGACGATCCGGACGTCATCACAGCGGCGGCGGCAGCAGGATTTACCGCATCGCTGGCCACCTGGCTGCCCCGTAACTCAGCACTATCGGATGCTCAGGAACGTGCTGGACGTACGTAAATTGGGACATAGACCACAGCATTCGAACCTGAGGTAACGATTCGGTTACGTACCGTATCGGTCGCCGCCACAGGTGACGACGTGTTTACTAAGCGTTAAGATTATGATCTGATGACGATCGGCCGCATCAGCACGGATAGGGCTGAAATCGCTCTCGGATTAGGCCAGTATGGTGTGTGCAAGACCACATAGGCAGTCCATCTACAACTAGGATCCAGCAATGAGCAGTCAGTCCGAGTCCGCGAGCACGTCCGCCGATACCCTGTCGAGCAAGTCGGTCGTTCGAGGCGCCTGCCTCCACGTACCGGCCTGTCCGACCGCCGACGGACCTGATCGGGACGCTGCACACGTTCTCGTCACCCACCCGGAGCAAGGCTGGAGCCTGCTCTGCAACGGCGTCGTCCTGTTCGAGGACACCGGCGAGATCCTTCCGGATGGTCACTGCATCCAGGCCCGGCGTGCCGACCTGACCGCGGCGGCTTGGCACCGCGTCGCCTGCTGATCCGAGCTCGCCTGCTGATCCGAACCTGATCGGCAACCGGCGGCCCTCGCCGGTCGCCGACCAAGCTCGCTCGACTACTGGTACTCGCTCACCGGCGGGCAGGAACACATCAGGTTCCGATCGCCGAAGGCGCCGTCGATCCGGCGGACCGGCGCCCAGTACTTCGAGGCCGGGTCCACCCCGGCCGGATACACCGCAGCCACCCGGCTATACGGGTGCTGCCAGTCATCGACCAGCGACCGTGCCGTGTGCGGCGCGTTGCGCAACGGGTTGTCATCGGCCGGCCAGGTACCGGCCGCAACCTGATCGATCTCGCCCCGGATCGCGATCATCGCCTCGATGAACCTGTCGATCTCGACCAGATCCTCGCTCTCGGTCGGCTCCACCATCAGCGTGCCAGCCACCGGGAACGACATGGTCGGTGCGTGGAAGCCGTAGTCGATCAGCCGCTTGGCGACATCGTCGACAGTCACCCCGGTTTGCTTGGTGATCTGGCGCAGATCCAGGATGCACTCGTGGGCTACCAGGCCACGGTCACCGGTGTAGAGCACCGGGTAGTGCTCGTTCAACCGGGCCGCGATGTAGTTGGCGGACAGGATCGCGGTGATGGTCGCCGCGGTCAGCCCGTCCGGACCCATCAGCCGCAGGTAGGCCCAGGTGATCGGCAGAATCGAGGCCGAGCCCCACGGCGCACCGGCCACCGCGCCGGACCCGGTCGCCGGCCCGGCGGCCGGCTGCAGCGGGTGGTTGGGTAGGAACGGGGCCAGGTGAGCCCGAACCGCCACCGGACCGACGCCCGGTCCACCGCCGCCGTGCGGGATGCAGAAGGTCTTGTGCAGGTTCAGGTGCGACACGTCCGCGCCGAACTTGCCGGGACGGGCCAGCCCGACCATCGCGTTCAGGTTCGCGCCGTCGACGTAAACCTGACCGCCCGCCTCGTGCACCAGCTCGCACACCTCGGTGATGTGATCCTCGAACACCCCGTGGGTGGACGGGTAGGTCACCATGATCGCGGCCAACTGGTTGGCATTCAGGGCGATCTTGGCCTTCAGGTCGGCCAGGTCCACCTCGCCCTCGTCGCCGCTGGTCGCGACCACCACCACCTTCATACCGGCCAGCACTGCCGAGGCGGCGTTGGTGCCGTGCGCCGAAGCCGGGATCAGGCAGACCGTGCGATCGGCATCGCCGCGACTCTGGTGGTAGGCACGGATGGCCAGCAGGCCGGCGAACTCGCCCTGCGCACCGGCATTGGGTTGCAGCGACACCGCGTCATAGCCGGTGATCTCGGTGAGCCACTGCTGCAGGTCGCCGATCAGCTTGGCGTAGCCGTCGAACTGGCCGGCCGGCGCGAACGGGTGGATGTTGGCGAAGCCCGGATTGGTCACCGGCTCCATCTCGGTGGTGGCGTTCAGCTTCATCGTGCAGGAGCCGAGCGGGATCATGCCGCGGTCCAAAGCGTAATCACGATCGGCCAGCCGGCGCAGGTAGCGCAGCATGGCCGTCTCGCTGTGGTGGCTGTGGAACACCGCATGGGTCAGGTAGTCCGACTGACGGATCAGCTTCGAGGGCCAGGTGAGCACCTCGACGGCGGCGACGGTCGACAGCTGCGGCTCACCGAATGCG
>JBDSAN010000264.1:0-6087 GCA_039922115.1 Jatrophihabitantaceae bacterium | reverse complement strand
CGAGGATCGTGCCTAGACCCGAGACCGCCAGGCCCAGGATCCAGAAGTCGGTGCCGGCGCCGGGTGAGTTCGTCATGTCGTTGAGCGGCAGGTAGAACGTCCAGCCGCCGTCGGCCGCGCCGCCGGGAGTGAAGAAGCCCAGGCAGGCGACCGTCGCGCCGAACAGGTAGAGCCAGTAGGAGAAGGCGTTCAGCCGCGGGAAGGCCACATCGGGCGAGCCGATCTGCAGCGGCAGCACCAAGTTCGCGAACGCGAAGACTAAGGGGGTTGCGAAGAACAGCAGCATGATGGTGCCGTGCATGGTGACGAGCTGGTTGTACTGCTCCGGCGACAGGAACTGCATCCCCGGCCGCGCGAGTTCGGCACGCATGAGGAGCGCCATCACCCCGCCCAGCATGAAGAACACGAACGCGGTCACCAGGTACATCCGCCCGATCAATTTGTGATCGGTGGTCCGCAGCAACAGTAGGAACAGCGAGCCGCGCTCGGGTCGCACCGAGGCTCCCGGGCGGGCGGTGATGGGCATCGGTTCGACCGTGGTGGGGTCAGGCTCCGACGTGACGGTCGCGGGGTCGTCGAGCTGGGTCACGAGAGTCCTCCCCTCATCTGTGCGAGGTGTGTGCCGACCGACGGCAGGGCGCCGGGCAGGTCGTGGGTCAGGCAGCCAGCAGGTAGCTGGCCAATGCGATGAGCGCGGTGGCTTTCAGGGTCTCCAGCACGATGTAGGCGTGATGCGCCCGGGATCGAGGGTGAACCTGTCCGGGTTCGCTGGCCAGCACTAGGTCGGAGCGGCGGTTGAGCCGGGGCCGTACCGCCACGAGCTGAATCACCAGCAGCGCGCCGATGATGCTGGCGGCGGCGGTGATTGTGACCGGCTGCGGGTCGACAATCAGACAGACGGCGATCACGACCGCCCAGATAATCTCGGCAAGGTTGAGTGCGCCGAACACGATCCGTCCGATCGCCAGCCCGACTCGCAGCTCCAAGCCGGGTGCGCGGAACTTCAACGGTGCCTCCAGGAACGAGATCGCGGCCACCATGCCCAGCCACACCAGCGTCGCCGCCACCGCGACCCGGACCGCGACATCACTCATTGGTTCGTCCGTGACGGGGTCAGTGTCGGCGCCTGGGCGTAGCTGGCTGTCCCAGCCCGGGCAAGGTGGGCCACGCACAGGTCGGGTTCAACGAACGGCTCGAGCCGGTCGACGGTAACCGGGCCCCGCAGCGCAGCCAATGCGCCTTGCATCAGGCCCAGGTGCAGCGAACAGATCACGCTGCCATACCCGCGCCCGGGGTCCGTGTCAGTGCCGGTCTTATCGCCGATGCCGGTGACGAGGCTGAGGAAGGGACAGTGCCTCAGCCGGATCGTGGTTACCCGTGGTCCGCTGGACGATTCGGGAGCGAAGCCGAGGTCGCTTAGGACGCGAGTCATGCGGTTCAGAGCCTCGCCCCGTTTGACGCGAGCCGCACCTGCCCGTCCCGCCGTGGCCGGGTCGAGCAGGTGCGGGCCCCAGGCCCGGCCGAGCTCGGCGGCCGCAGCGGCGGGGTCGGGGCTGCTGGTCGCCAGGTGACTGGTCAGCATGCTGGCCAGCAGCCGGTAGTTCGTCGGCCCGTCAGGGTTCATCCGGCGGGTCGCCCGGAACAGGACCGGCGGCCGGCCAGGACCGATCGTGTCACCGAGCAGTCGCTCAACCTGACCGGCGCGCAGGAGCGTCTCGATGTGGAAGCGCACCGTGTTGGCGTGCACCCCCACCTCGTCGGCGAGGCTGAGGATGGTGCGCGGCTGGGCGGAGGCACGCAGCAGATCCAGCAGAAGCTCGCGCCGTCCGGGCAGGTCGAACTCGTGCCGCCTGGCAGCCACCGGTTCACCACGCGACCGGCCGCCACCGGGCGGCAAGGCACTGCCCCGGCCCTTACTGCGGCGCTCGGGACGGGACCGGTCGGTCGGGGCCGGCGGTGTGGTGGGCATCAGTGCCCGCCCTGCTCAGCTTGGTCACCTTGCTGCGGCAGAGCGGCCACCAGCGCAGTGTCGACAGTGAGTTGCCCGACCCCGCCGGCGCCGCCCAGCGAACCCAAGGGCGCCGGTTGACCGGGCAGGCTGTCGGCAAAGAACCGCGCGTTCTCATGCCGGTAAGCACGCAAGGCCTCCGGCAGGTCGTCCTCGTAGTAGATCGCCTCCACGGAGCAGACCGGCTCGCAAGCACCGCAGTCCACGCACTCGTCAGGGTGGATGCAGAGCATCCGACCGCCTTCGCAGATGCAGTCGACGGGACATTCATCCACGCATGCGCGGTCTTGGACATCCACACGTGGGAGGCCGATCACATATGCCATGCCCACAGTTTACACAATTAACGATTGTAAGAATAGGATACTGGGCATGAGTCAGCTGACCGCCCCGACCGAGACCGCACCTGCCGCAGGGGACGGTGCCGAACTGGATGTGCGGGCGGTACCGAAGCCGCAGCGACACCCGATGATCTTCGCCCGCTTCGACTCCCTCGCCGTCGGTGAGTCCTTCGTGCTGGTCAACTCCCACAACCCGCAACACCTGCACCAGGAGTTCGAACGCGACCATCCCGGCACCTACGACTGGACCTACCTGCCGACCGGCGCCTCCCGGCTGTTTCGGATCCGGATCACTCGCCGGGTGGCGACCGACCTGCCCCGCGTGCTGGTCGACACGAGCGGACTGCGCAGTGCCACTGTCCGGGAGGCCGAAGCCGGTGGTGCGGTGTGGCGGCTCGAGCCCGCGGCCAGGCAGTTGGACGCGAACGTCATTCGGCTGCGGGCCGGCGGCCGGATCGAGGCGCACCTGGGACCTGACCTGGACGTGTTGCTGCACGTGCTGGCTGGCTCCGGGCAGATCGTGACCGCGACCGACCCGATCCACGTCCAGGCAGGGGCATTGGTATGGCTACCGCGTCGCTCGCAACGAGCCATCCTCGCCGGGTCAGACGGGCTCACCTACCTCTCGGTCCACCCGCGACGACCGGGCCTGAGCATCTACGCCGGCACTGCCGGCGTAGATGCAGGCACAGGTGCTCATGCCCACTGACCCGGCTGCCACGGAAACGTCCGTCGCGGCCAGTTACGACCGCCACACCGCCCGCCCATCCGCACCGAACAGGTCCGCCAGCGGTCGACGCGAACGCCGCGAACCCTCTCGGTCAACCTCGACTGCGGACTGAGAACGCGCATCGAATCCGAAGCCATCGTCACGCTGCGCAACATGGTCGCGGCCGCCCAGGCGCTTGGTACCAGACTCCCATCCTTCCGGCGCCGGATCGAGCACCGGAGGCCGCGCTGATGAGCTGGCCGATCGAGCCTGACCGTCGCGGACGACCCATCCCCCGCGCCCAGACACCCGTGGCTCGCGGCCCCCGGGCTGTGGTTGGATTCGATGGCACCACGACCAGCCAGGACGCGCTCGCCTACGCCGTCGGTTGGGCTCGCCGCGTTCATGGGCACTTGGACGTGCTCTACGCCCCCAATGACTGCTGGCACTGGATCATTGAAGCGTGCGCGGTCGCCTCCCCCCATCGGTGTCGTCCCGGACTGCATCAGCGACCTGACCGGGCTCACGGCCCGCACCGTGGCCGACTTGCTCGTCGGAACCGACCTGATCTGGAGCTATCACACCGCCAGCGGTGGAATCGCTCAGGCGCTGGAAGCGCACGCTGACACGGTCGGCGCGGACACCATCTTCATCGGCCGACCGCGCCGACGTCCGCCCTACCCAATGCGCGCTTCAATCGCTCGCCGGCTGCTCAGCTGCACGGACCGGATCGTCATTTCGTCCCCCTAACCTCGCGAGCCGTCCCCGCCACCAGCCTCAACAGCAGACCACGCAAAACACTCGACTGGGACACCCGCCGAACGCATGAACCAACTCCTGTCGCACTGACCGGTTGGCATCGCACGGTCGCCAGGGCCAGTCCTGCCCGGCTACCGAAGTTCCTGCTCGATCGCCTCGAGCGCGGTCGGCAACTCTGTCTACGTGCAACACTTGCGCTCCGCAAGTCTTTGCCGCAAGCTTGTCGATATGACGAGTGAACGGTCCCCGGGACCGGGCAGCCAACACGACGAAGAAGCGGACGCGCTGCTGGCCGCCTGCCGGGTCCTGGTGGCGATCAGTGCGCTATCCATCACTGCGGTGGAGGATGTGGCGAACGTGCTGCAGGTGCGCGGCCTGGTGGTGATAGCCAGCTGCGGCGCCGTCTCGCTGGGCGAGTTGGCTGAGGCGATGAACATTCACCTGACTAGGGCCAGCCGGCTGTGTGATCGCTTAGTGCTCAAAGGCCTGATCAGCCGCACCGACGATCCCGACAATCGCCGTCAGCTGACTTTGACGTTGACGCCGAGCGGCGAGCGGCTGGTCGACACAGTCATAACGAGTCGGCGGAAGGCGATCGGGCCGATCCTGGCCCGGGTAACCAAGCAGATGTCCAAGCAGCGACGCACCGAGTTCGTGTCGATCCTGCAGGAGTTCGCCGCCGCCGCCGGCGAGCCTTCCCATTCCGACTTGTGGGCGCTGGGCTGGACGACCTGAGTCCGCCGTAACCGGCAGCTACCCCAATCCGGAAGCACACGCCTTCCAGCAAGTCCTCGTAATCACCGACGGCAACCAACCCGGTGACAAGATCATCATCGCTGACCTCGACGGTGAAGTCCTCACCGAGCACGTCCGTCCCACACCCGGAATCCGCTACGTCGGCAACGGCCGACGACCAGGACCCCAGCCGAAAGCCCACGAACCGCCACCGAAGTCCTGACACACAAACCGTCACTGATCTCTAGATGCAGAACTGTCACCGATGTCCCGAGACATCACAATGCCACGCCCGCCGATCGGCCACCTACGCAGCCACGCCGCGGCCGCCGAACTCAGGCGCGCGGTCCGCGAACTCAGCTCAGTCCAGCTGGTCGAGTCCCAAGCGCCGCTGCTGTATGCGATGCGGGTACTGGCCAGTGATGACCGCTATGGCGCTACGGTCGGCTTGATCGTGCAAGGCGACGAGCTGCGTTGGGCCTCGATCCACGGCCTGGTCGACCTGGCCATCTACGGCAACCTCGCGCACCGCGACCTCGCCCACGCCGGCGGCGCCGGCGGTGACTGCGAGCTGTGTAGCGATGGCGAGGCGATGTGGCACAACGCCCTCATCCACCAGGTGGTCACCGATCGCGGCACCACAGCCACTCAGCTGCATCAGCGCCTCCGTGCCGTGGTGGAGCGGGATAGGTCTATCTTCCAAGCAGATTGACGTCCCGCTCGTGCCTTCTAGCGGCGTTGCCGGCAGGGTGTCCGGGTGCGTCGCTGGGCTGGTTACCAGCTGAGGTTTGGCCCGTTGTCGACGTGCGGGTCAAGCGGTTGCAGCGGTAGGTGCTCGTGCGGCACGGCCGGATCGAGGGCCAGGTCGGGATCGAGCAGGTCGCCAACACCGAGCTCGACCTGGCCGGCGAGCTGGGCGGAGGCGTCGGTGAGGGCCTGCTGGATCGGGTCCAGGTCGCGGGAGGTGATCGCGAACGCCCTTAACGGCTGGTGGAGGTACTCATGGACGCGAGCGGGGCTGTAGGGGCGGCCGGCCGGCGGAACGATCGCGTGCCCAGGCAGCCGGCTCACGTGGGCCTGTACGGCGCCGGCGAGCTCGACGAGCTGCGGCCTGACCTGGGTCGCGTCGCCGATGGCCTCAGCGTGCCGCGCGGCCTGCTGGAGTGCGGCCGCCGCGGCGTAGGTTTGCAGAGATCCGGGTGTGTGTAGGTCGGCCGTGGCCATCCGCGCTAGTCGTTCGGCCGCGAACTGCCACCCCCGGGCCGCCCGGGCTTGTTCGGGGTCGGCTGTGATCAGCGCGGCCGCTGCGCGGCACGTCGCCTCCAACGCGATCGGCGGTAACGGGCCGTCGGCTCGGTGCACCAGGTACACCAAACGCTTCACCGCCTCGTTCAGCTGCGCCTCTGCCGGCGCCACGTGACCGCCGGCTGGCAGGATGGGCCGGTCGAGGCTGCGCAGCCGGGTCGGGTCCGGCGGGTCGAGCGCACCGGTGCGGGCGACATCTGCGGCAGCGGTCCGCGTGGCGCGCAGCTTGT
>JBDSAN010000263.1:0-5480 GCA_039922115.1 Jatrophihabitantaceae bacterium | reverse complement strand
TACCGGGTGCCCTTGATCGTCGAAGTCGAAGCAGTACGCGTCAGCTCCTCACCCGGCAAATACACCGTCGTACTACCCGGATCGTGACGCACCAACAGATTGCCGTCAGCATCATTGACATAACTGCTGGAACCGGTAGGACTGGTGACGCTGGCAGTCCGGTTATCCCAGCCATAGCTCAAACTCAGATTCGCACCCGCCGCCGTCCTGGCCGTGGTGTTGCCAACCGCGTTCGGGGTGTAGCTGGACACCAAGCCGCCGGTGCTCGACACCGTCGAGGTCAGGAAGTCGGCATGGCCCGGACTGGTGTAGTTGTAGTCAGTGGTCTGATCACCGGTCGCCGGCCCGGTCACCGCATGCTGCACCTGCTCTGACCGCAGCCCGGCCGTGTTGAACGTCCAGGACTGCCAGTACGGCTGCGGGCCGCCTACCACGCTGTTGCCGACCCCCGCCGTCGAAGGGTTCTGCGCACAGTTGTCGTTGGCCGACCAGGCCTGGGTCAGCTGATCGAGTGCGCTGTAGTTGAAGCACTGCGTCTCGGTCGGCGCCGAGGCACCATTGCCTTCGGCGTCAACGCTCTTTGTGACGTTGCCGGCCGGGTCATAGCTGTACTGCAGATCCTCGATCTGGGGCACCGCGTTCTGTGCCGAGAACAGCACATCGGTGATCCGGCGAGTCTGCGGATCGCGGGTGTAACTCATCCAGGCCGTCTGATTGTTGGCACCTAGGGTGAGGACCGTCGGTTCGCCGTAGGCCGAATAGGACGCGGCGCCGACGTAGGTGACGCGGCCAGCCAGGCCGTTCGGGTTGCCCAGCGTGTCGTAGGCGTAGAACACATTCTCAGATGGCAATCCGCCATCCACAGCTTGCGTGGCACTAGCCATCAGGTGGGTGGTCGTCCAGGTGTAGGACGTGGTGTAGCTAGCCGCGAACCCGGTTTCGGTGGACGGCAGCGAGACAACCGTGCTCAGCGGGTTACCAGCGCTGTCGTAGCTACCGGTGGCGACGGTGTACTTCGTGGTGGCGTTGACGTAGTGAGTGGACGAGCTGAGCTGGCCGGCCTGCACCGTGTCGTACAGCCAGCTGTTCATCTCGTTGGCCGCGGTCTGAGTGGCGGTGTGGTACTGAGCGGTCCTACGGCCCAGTTGGTCGTAGGTATAGGTCAGAATGACGTTGTTCATATCGGTGCTGCTAGTTAGCTCACCGAGGTCGTCGTAGCCCTTGCTGGTGATGCCAGTGTCCGGGTCGCTGCTCCGGGTGACCCGACCGCCCAGGTCGTAGGTGCTGGTCCACTGTCGACCCGCAAAACTGATGCTGCTCTGCTGACCGAGCGGGGTGTAGCCATAGTCGGTGGATTGACTCGGTCCGGTAACGGTATTGCCGGACACGGTCGGCGCAGCCGTGTACTGGATGAGGTGGGTGGTCTCGCCGCGAGAGTCGGTGACGGTCGTCTGCGCAACGCCGCCGGTCGGTGGGATAACAGTGGTCTGGTTGCCGCCGTAGATAGTGTCGGTGTGCCAGGTCGCGGTCAGCCCGGTGAATTCGGTGGCCCGTACCGGTCGGCCGGCCTGGTCATAGCGCGTCTCGGTACGGTCATCGACGTTGGCATCGGGCGGCAGCTGGGGAAGGCTGGTCGTCGGCGCGGTGCTCGGGTCGTACCAGAAGTTGTTGGTGTCGATCGGCCAGCCGTGCGAGTCACGGAAGGTGTCGGTGACCACCCGGCCACCACCGACCGCATCTGTTTGAGATTCAATCGGTTGGCCAAAGGAATCCAGCAGGCTGACACTGGTCTTGTAGTTCTTGCTGACTCCGTTGTCGATCAGGGTCTTGGTAGTGATCGAGGACGGGCCTGCGCTGGCGACCAAATAGCTGAAGGTGCTGGACGCCGGATCGGTGCCGTGCACCTGGCCGGGCCGCCAGACCGCGGTTACCCGTCCGAGTGAGTCGTAGTCGGCGTGCGTCAGGTGCCCAGCGACGTCGGTGACATCGGTGGCCAGACCACGGTCGACATTGAACAATGTGGTCACGGTCTGCCCGACGGGATTCTTCACGACCGTCTTGGTCAGCGGCCCAGCCAGCGGCTCGGCGGTACCTGGCGTGGCGGGAAGGGTCGGGAAATAGGTGGTTGTAGTCGTGCGGCCGGCGTCGGTGTTGACCTGGTGCACGGTACTGCTGGTCAGCCGCCCAGCGGTGTCGTACACGATGGTTGCCTTGGCGAAGTACGGCGTAGCGGTGCCGCCGGCATCGACTCGGGTGTCGACCCGGGTCGCGTCGCCGTAGCTGGTCACCCCTGCCGTGGTGCCGAGCGTGTCGTAATAGGTGCGGACATCACTCAGGATCGGTGTAGGCGTGGTGCCGATCGGCGGGCAGCTCTGCTGCGAAACGATCTTCTCCGCTACCCGGTCACGGATGTAGCGGGTGTTGCCAGCGACGGGGTCGGCATAGCTGGTCGTTGTGCAGGTGGTGGCCACTCCGTCATCGCCGGAATCGGTCTGTTGCACGATCCGACCGAGGCTGTCGAACACGTTGACGGTAGTTGCGGCTCGGGTTGCGGTACTGCTGATGGGCTCGTCGGTGATGGTCCGGGTCTTAACGGCCGTGACGATGTTCGCCGTCAGCGCCGGCAGGCCGGTGCGAACCCTGGTCGCGGTGGTGATCCTGGTTGCCTCGTCGGTGATGGCTGCGCTGACTTCGTCACCACCGTTGAAGGTCTGACTTTCGCGCACCATGCCGGCGTACTGGTTGTTGTCCGGGACGGTTTCGCCCGGGATCGAGTCGGTGACCGGCGCGCCAGCCATCCCTCGGTAGTACATGGTGCGGGTGAGCGTCTGCTGATCGGGCACCGTGTTGTAGGTGAAGCCGATGTCGCCGGTACGGGTTTCGACCGCGCTGTAGCCGCGGAACTGGCCGTAGCTGCGGTTGGCAGGCTTGACTACCTCATTGTCATCGGCATGCCACGCGGGTGACCCCAGATAGGTGTAGTCCGTTTCTTGGGTCGGCGACCGACCATCGTTGGGCTGCACCCGCACCTTCGTAACCACATACTTCTGAAAGTAATCAAGGATTGGACTGGTGTAGCCCTCAGGCGTCCATTTCACCGGGTAGCAAAGCTGGTTGTCGTTCGCAGGGTCGGCGGGCAGGGTGCTTGCGGTGCAGGCCTGGCCGTTGGGTTGGTCGTAGGTTACGACCGTCGTCGCACCGGTCTCAGAGATGACCTGATTGACCCGCCAGAAGTACATGTCGGACTGGCCGTTGGTGTTCGGCACCCGGTTCGACATTGCTGCACTGATGAAGCTCACCATCAGCGGCGCGCTCGCCGCCCCTGCCGTCGAGTAGCCGATGTGACTGATCGAGTCGAGCCCAAGTTCGATGTCGTTGGTATTCGGGAAGCTCTGAGCTAGGTCGTACTCGTCGACCTTCGGATAGCTGCTGCCGTTCCAGTAGCCAGTCTGGATACTGGAGACCCGTCGGGTGGACCAGAAGGTTGGCGAGTGGTTGTTACAGATCCCGGTAGCACCGCAAGCCTGATCGACCGGCGTGTCCGGCCAGTTCGCCTGGTTGGCCACTGTCAGCGAGCAGTCGGCGGCGAAGCAACGTTGCTTGGCGACAAAGGTGATCCGGTTCGTTGCCTTGTTGGCTTGGATTGAGCCGTTGACCTCGCGCAGCCCGTAGTCGATGTGGTCGAGCAGAGCACCCCGGTCGTACTTGACCGGAGTGGTGCCACCGTCGGCGCCGTAGTAGTTCTGATCTTCCTTCGTGTAGTAGTAGGCGGCGGCGTTGCCGTGCGGGTCCACTACGTAATCGAGGTTCCAGCGCCAGGCCTGATCGCATTTTGACGAGGCGAAGCTCGCGTTGTAGCAGGGGTCGGTCGAATGCGTTGCGTAGACAGGTTCAACCAGCGTCGAATTCGTGGCGTTGGCCGTCGTGCCGCCGGGCAAGACGTTGCGACCGAAGTAGTAGCTGACTCCGTTGGTGGTCGTGATCTTCCAATACTCGCCATTCAAAGCACCGTTGGTGGTTCCGGTCGCGAGTGTGATCTGCTGGCCGTTGTCATCGGCTGGATGCCAGGCTCCGGTGGTGTCGTCACGAACCAGCGCCGTGGTCGCTCCGCCGAGATTCATCGTGACGACCTGACCGGCCCAGCACTGGTCCTGGGTGTAAGACGGGCTGCCCTGGGTCGACAGGTCCGCGCAGGTTTCATAAGTGCGTTCGATGTAGCCAGGCTCGTAGTTCCAGCCTTCGCCGATCCAGGAGGATTGGTTGTTGCTAGTGGCGATCTGGCCGTCCACACTGGATGAGCTGTAGCCGAGCGAGATGACCGGTGCGACATCTGCGCCGGTGGCCGGCGGAGGCACCGAGACCGGATACGACCAATTGAAGCCGCCGTTCGACCCGCCTGCGGTCCAACTACCCGACGGCGACAAGTTGCTCGCAGCGAACGTCCCCTGCGAACTCGACGCACCGGCCACGGCAGCCAGTACCGTGTTCGAGCCGAGACCGACCGGTGCGCTGGTGCGCACGGTCTTGCCGACCTGGTTGTTCGTTGATTTCACCGGACGTTGCACCCGGCAGGCCGCAACGGTGGGTGTGGTCAGCGCGCAGGCCGGAAGTTGGACGAGTTTCAGCCGGCCGCCGAAGTTTGCGCCGCCTGCATCGGCGAAGGCCGAATAGTCGACCGCTACTACGCCGCGATCCGTAGCCGAGGGAGCGGCCGGTTCGAGGCTGAACAGGACGCCATTGACGCCGGCAGCGGTTGTGGCCGATTGAGCTGCAACTCGCACCGACAATGACAGTGACTGCTTCGAGGCATTAGCCAGCAGAACGGGTGAAGTTCCGGCCCGGCGGGTGAGTCGCCCAACCGGAAGGGTCAGCTTGGCAAGGCCGGCAGTTGGTAACCGGCGTGCCAGGGTTCGCGTCGGGCCGGCGGTCGGTTGCCTGCGTGGTTGCGGCGAGATCGGCACCGGACGTCCCGCGAAGGATCGGTCCTTCTGAGCCGTGGGGGCTTTGCCGATTCTGGGCGCGGCTTGGGCTTGCTGCGCGCTGAGCGTCGTAACTAACAGGGTCGCGGCCACCCCGCCAGCGACCCAGGACCGAATCTGACTCCTACTGGCGCGCATCAATTCGACTCACCCTCGCTGTCTCATCTGGCTCCGCATGAGGTGAGCCACGAACGGCGCTGCAAGCCCTCGGCTCCGCATCGCATCGTGCAACCTAACCGATATCGGGACAGCGTCGCAGCGGTTTATCAAAAGTGGCTGAAGATCGTAAATTGGCTGCGCCCTCGAACGCTGATCGGTTACGTTGCCTGCCGTGAAGCAGAATCGCGAAGTTCGTTGGTTGCAGCATTACGGCAGTTTGACCATCGAACAGCAGGTGAAACAACGTCGGATCGCCCTTGCTGTATCAAGCCTGATAGTGGTCGCAACATTCAGCGCAGTTGGTTTGCAAAGCCCGGCGGCGTATGCGGACCCGGCTAGCGG
>JBDSAN010000262.1:0-7074 GCA_039922115.1 Jatrophihabitantaceae bacterium | reverse complement strand
GTCCGCGCTGGAGTGCAGGCCAAAGTCCGCGAGATCCTCCCGAGCATCGTGCGTGAGGAAGTCGCCTCCTACCTGAACTCACTGTTCGGCGCTCCGGTGCGCCGCGGTCCGGGCCGCCCGCGGAAGGTGATTGGCCGCGGTGGCGCGAGAACTGACGTTGACCTGCATGATGTCGCTGGGCCGGATCTCATCGCGCAGCACCCCGGACAGTGCGCCGAGTGAGGACCATAGCTCTATTTCGTAACGAGAAAGCCAGATCTCGGCGGGGTTGCCGGTGGTGCCGGTGGTGCGGGTGGTCAGGTGCACGCCGATGTCGGCACACCGAAACTCGCTGGCCCGCTCGACCAGGTCACGCTTGACGGTAACCGGAATGGAGCGCAGCGCGGTCAGGTCGAGCTTGTCGGCCTTGATATCAGCGGCAGCGAAACGCCTGGTGTAGAAGGGTGATTGGCTGGCCAGCCGGCGCGCGGTGCGACGCAGGCCGCGGTTGGCGAAGTCGTCCCGGGCCGCAGGATCACTCAGCGGGCCGTCGATAAGTTGCTGCACGTCGGCACCGGGTTCGCCGAATTCGGCAATGGTGGCAAGGGCATCGTCAACCAGCCGGGCGATATTCGCGGTGTTGAGGCGGCGTCCGGCGACCATCCCGATCGCCATCCGAAACTGCCTGATTCCGGTCTCGAACATCGTCACTCCGTCTCGATTGACCTGCCGGGACCGGCGCCGTCGACAGGTCGACGACGCCGGACCGCGAGAGGTGATCGCACCTACGCCGGGCGAGTGACCAGGCCGGTAACGATCGGGGTTCTTCAGAAGCTGGTTCCGACAGCGGTGGCGAAAAGCACCGCAGTCAGCGAACCCATTGCGTAGCGCGCGTGCTTGATGCTGCTGATGACGACCGACATGATTACCCTCCCTTCCGAATTATCGTGGGCTGATGGTCCAGCCCTGGCCAGTCCGGTGCGGCGCATCCGATCAGTTGGTGACGACTACCTTTACCGTCATCTCCGGGTGAACCGAGCAGGTCAGAAAGTAAGTGCCGACGGTGTTCCACTGACCCGTCGTGTAGACGTCGTTGGTCGGCATCATCTTGCGAGCGACCATCGGGACGTCGGCGTTGTCAGCCAGGGTCCCGTCCTTGCCTGCACCTACCGTGTGCATGAATCGCGAGCTGTTGTCCAGGGTCAGGGTCTGGCCACGGTGGACCGTTACCTCGGTGCGGCTGAAACCCTCGTGGTTCATGCCCAGCGCGCCGGCCGGCGGTTGTTTGATCGCCGCGCCCGCGGTCGGTAGCAGCATGCCGAGGCCAAGCAGCGGAACTGCGAACAGGATCCGCGGCACCCTCATCATCAAACCCCTTGCTGTCTATAGCTTCTCGTTGACGTCCACGACTGCATACGCAGTGAATCTATTGTGTTCAATGAGCAGAACTCGAATGGCACCCGCAGTGCGCAGAGCGACTTTCCGGCCAATTGCCGCCGGGATCCGAGTACAGCAGGTCCACTGCCAGGTTGGCTGCTACGCGGGACATTCGCGGACATTCGCGTATCGGTGGCTCAGGTCCGAGGTCGTCGCTTTCATCAGGCGAAGCGCTGCTGCCCGAGGTTTGACACCGCTAGTGAGCTGGGGTCCGAATCGGTATATAACCCCACTAAATGGAGGTAAGTCAATGACTGCGCTTCTCGAACTCGCGCCGCTGGCCGTGACTGAAAGCATCGATGACTTGGACGGGCTGTTCTTCGGCGATGACACCGAGGACCTGCACACCGGTCAGAACTGCCTGGTATCCACGGTCTGCCAGAACGGCTCGGGCACCAACGTCTGCATCGCCACCCAGTAGCCCCTCGCCACCCATTAGTCGCTGCTCACACCGGCCGACACGGCATGGCAGCCGCCGACCCGATCGAGTTGCTGGTCGGCGGCTTGGCCATCCCCGCTGGCTGCCAGCTGGTCCGGCGCGAGGTGTGGCTGGCGGTGCATCCGCCGGCCAGCCGGTTGGAACCGCACGGCTGGAAGCTGCACGTCTCGGCTCGTCCGGTCGGCTACCCGGAACTGATCGAGCTGATCGTGCCGGTGCTGGTCGAGGCCGGTGTGGTGTTCAAGCTCGCGACCTCGGCGCGAACGGCCGGTACGGCAGCGATGGCACCGGCCGGCCACTGGCCGAACTCGCTAGGCAACTGGCCGCCATCCTGCTGGCGATTCACCGGCGCGGGGTGATCATGCGCGATCTGGCCCCGAAGAACGTGATCGTCGGTGATGGCTCGGTGAGCATTGTCGATTTCGGAATCGCCGCGCACGGTGAGGTCACGATCGAGGGGGCCACCCCGGGTTACGCGCCAGCATCGCAGCAACGCCGGCTGGCCGCCCACGAGACTGATGATTGCTTCGCGCTGACGCTGATCTTCGCGCTGACCGGCAGCGACCCGGTGGTGGCCGGCGAGGACCCGGAGTGGTCGCGGATCAGGGCGATCGAGAGCCTGCGCAACCTGGACGCTGGCCCGAGCCAGCCACTCCCACCGTCGATGCCGACCTCGCGGCAACGATCACTGCCAGCCTGCGCGACCGGCTGGTCGACCAGTTGCGGCTGGAGCTGGCCGGTCCACCGGAGTTGCTGGATCCGAGCCGGCACCGGGGCCTAGCTGGAATCGGCTTGGAATTGCTGCATCATCTCGATCATGGCGGTGTCGCCGAGCTGCTGGCCGAGCTGGCTACCGAGACGGTCGAGCTGACCAACCGGGTTGGCCTGCCACCCGGACTACGGCTGGGCACCACCGGCGTGCAGCTGTTCGGGCAGGCTGTTCGCCGGGCCGGTATCGACTGCCCGGACCTTGACCCGGGCCTGATCGAGGCAGACCTGTACGACGCACCGAGCGGTGCCGACCTGATGATCGGCGCTGCCGGGGTCGGGTTGGGACACCTGCGCCTGCTGGCCTACGACGCCGACCCCCAGCACCTGATCAGGGCCCGCTCGTGCGCCAGCATGCTGCTCGAACCGGCTGAGCCGGACCAGCCACCAGCCACCAGCCGCCGCTGAGCCGCCACCGGAGCTGACCGGGGTGGTCCCGGCGGCTGGGTTGGCGCACGGACGCGCCGGCACGGTGCTGTTGCTGGCCCGGCTGGCTGCGGCTGATCCTGATGCCAAATATGCTGGTATCGCAAGGAAGAAAGCCACCGAGCTGGCAGCCGAGGCGAGCGTGCTGGCGGTGCTGGCCGGCCGGCTGACGGCGCGTCCACTGGCGGTGTCCTGGTGCCAGGGCTTGGCCGGGATCGCGCTCGCGCTGAACGAGGCCGGTGTCCTGCTCGCCGAGCCGGACCTGGTTCGGGTCGCGGTTGGGCTTACCGACCACTGCCTGGCCTGGGTGCCACGGCTGTCCACGGTCGGCCAGTGTTGCGGCCTGGCCGGGGTTGGTTCGATGCTGATCGAGCTGGCGCCGGCGCGGTCCCGTTTCGGTGCGGCCGGCCACCCGGACGGGGGAGGGTCCGAGGTGGCCGGCCAGCTCCTGCGGCGAAGCGCGGGCCCTGCGACCGAGCCGGTGTTTCAGCGGGCCGGGCAGCGTCCGGACCTGTCGTTTTCCACCGGCAGTGCCGGGCTGCTGGCCTTCTTTCGCGAGCTGCGCGATGCCGGCCAGCAGCCGGCGACTGCTACTGCCAGGCGTCGGTGATCGGCGTGGCGGTCGCGCTGGAGCCGACATAGGGCAGCCCGTAGGCCTGCTCGATGGTGCGCAGCACGCCGTAGTGGGTGACCTTCTCCGAGTACGAACCGGTCTTGACCGGGCCGCCGTAGAAGATGGTCGGGATCTGGTTGCTCTGGCTGGAATCGTCCTCGTCCCAGGTGACCACCAGCAGGCTGTTGTTGGCCTTGGCCCAGGTCGCGTAGGCGCCGATGTTGTTCTTCAGCCAGGTGTCACCGGCCGCGATCGTCCCGTCGTGCATGTCGTCGTTCAGGTTGGGAATCACGAACGAAACGGTCGGCAGCGAGCTGAAGCTGGTCGGGAACGAACTGAACGTCAGGTTGGACGCGGCCGGCACGTTGCTGGTGAAGTTGACCCACGGATTGTGCTTGCGGGCGTAGGCGCCGCTGGTGCAACCGGTGTAGCCGTTGGACGGCATCGATTCGGAATAGCCCTTGAAAGTAAGGCCAGTCGTGATCAGCTCGGAGCCCAGGTTCTGGGTGGTGTAGGTGTGCGGGCAGGAATCGCTGGTCAGGCTGTGGGTGGAACCGGAGAAGATCGCCAGGTAGTTCGGCTCGCTCGGGTGAGTGGTACCGAAGGAGTTGGTGAACAGCGCGCCGCCGGTGGCCAGTGAGTTGATATACGGCGCCGACGAGCTGCCGATGATCTCGGAATAGGAGTGGTTTTCCATCATCACCACGACGGTGTGCGCCGGCTGCGGCACGGTGCCGGCGCGCAGTTGGTCGGGAACGGACGCCGCCGCGGTGCCGGCAGCGCTCGCGACCAGGCCCGCGGTGAGCGCGGTCGCCGCGACCAGTGCGGTGAGCTGGGACTTGAACAATCGCATGTGGGGGTTCTCCTTCAGCAATGAGGGACGAGCGAACCCTACCGGGTTAATAACGGCATTTAGGACGACACAGAATGAACAGAGAGCTACGTGATGGGGTGGTGAACCGCGCGGGTGGAGCGGCCCGAACGCCCGACTAGCTTCCGAAGCCCCGGAACACGCCGTCGGAGTCGGCTGCGCCGGCGAAATCGTCCCAGTCCATGTTGGCGAGGTTTAGGTTGTTCTCGACCGACCACAGCTCGGCGGCGGTCACCCGGAACGGCGAGCGTTCTTCGTCGAGGTCCGGTTCGGCCGGCAGTACCCAGACGACGCTGAGTGGCAGGTTGGCCGAAAAACGCACAAGAGCGCGGCGTGTTCATCGGTGGCGAACGCCCCGAGCGACGCCTGCACCGGGCGCCTGTCCGGTCAGAGTCGCCAACATCGCATACGGACTCATCTGCGCGTTGCGTTTGACGCACTCGGGGCACCCAGATCGACGGATCGAGTGCACAGGTCGTGGCCACGTTCTGGTGGAGTTCGCTGTCGCGACGCGTCAGCCGCCCGGACGTTGGTTGGGATGAAACAAGGGACCGGCGCGCGGTCGTCTCGATACCGTGGACACATGAGCGACTCGAGCTGGCATGCGTCGATGTCTGAGATCTACGACCTCCGCCTTGGACAGGCCGTGTTTGCTCCTTACGGTGCGGACCTCGCCCGTCGCGCGTCCGTGCTGGCGCCGCAGCGGGTATTGGAGCTGGCGGCCGGCACCGGCATCGTCACGACGCGCCTGGTCGCGGCCCTGCCGTCCGCCGAGATCGTCGCGACAGACCTGAATCCACCAATGGTCGACTACGCCGCAGCAAAGGTGGCGGGGCCGAGGTGGGAGGTCGCCGACGCGCAAGATCTCCGGTACGCCGACGCCTCGTTCGACCTCGTCGTCTGTCAGTTCGGGGTCATGTTCCTGCCCGATCGGGTCGATGCGTACAGGGGAGTGCGCCGGGTGCTGCGGCCGGGCGGCTCGTTCCTGTTCAATGCGTGGGACACGTTGGACTCACATGTCGTCGAGGCGGCGGTCATCGACGCGATGGCCGAGCTTTTCCCGCAGGATCCTCCGGACTTCCTGCGCCGTGTCCCGCACGGGTATGCCGACGTGGACCGGATCCGAGACGATGTGGAGGCGGCCGGGCTCGAGGTAGTTGCGGCCGAGCGGGTCGAACTGACCGGCCGGGCGCCGTCTGTGGCAGCACTCGCAGAGGGGTACTGCCTCGGCACGCCGCTGCGCTTCGAACTCGCGGGGCGTGGTGAGCCCGCCTATGTGGTGGCACCGCTGACCGCTGCTCTGATGGAGCGGTTCGGCGAAGGACCGGTTGAGGTCGCGATGTCGGCACACGTCCTCCACGCGATGCGGCCTACCACCTGAGGACCTGCGACGCAGATGTCGAGCTTGAGTGTTGCGACCGACTTTGCAAGTAAGGTCACAGCGCATGGACATGACGGATCGCTGGCGAAGTCCAATCCTGACCGCCTTTCCGAGTCAACTGCTGAGGTGAGCGTGACGAGTCCGCATGTGATCAAGCCACTCACGGCCGAGACCTTCCCGGCGTGGCTGGCGCTCGCGCAGAAGCACAACGGGGTCTGGGGCGGCTGCTACTGCTCGTATTTCCACGGCGACACGGAGCGCACCGTCAAGAGCGAGTACGACGGGCCGGCGTTCAAGCAGAGACTGGTGGCGGAGGGCGTCGCCCATGCGGCGCTCATCTTCGCCGGCGACGACGCGATCGCGTGGTGCGAGTACGGCAGTCCGGTCGAGCTGCCGAATATCTACCACCGCAAGCAGTACGACGCGGGCGAGACCAAGCCTGCCCCGTGGCGCATCACCTGCTTCTTCGTCGACCGCGACCACCGACGTTCAGGCGTGGCACGAGAGGCGCTGGATGGCGCTCTCGAGCTGATCGCGCAGGCCGGTGGGGGTGAGGTGGTCTCGTTCCCCAACGAGCTCGTCCCCGGCAAGAGGACGTCGTCTTCGTTCCTCCACAACGGCACGAGGGCCATGTTCGAGAAGGCCGGATTCACGTTCGAGCGCCATATCGGGAAGAGTAAAACCGTGATGCGCAAGACGGTTCCGCCAGCCTCTGGCTGACGCCCAGCCTCCAGCTGACGCCGTGTTCGCATGACCGTTATCAAGCCGCGGACGTTCTGGGCTGGCACAGTTGAGGCATGGATGAGCAGACCCGGGCTCGCCGCGCGCGGTGCCACACATTCCTCAATGGCGATGGGTTGATCGACCCTGCGGCAATGTTGGCCTCGGTGGGTGATGACGTCGTTGCTGATGTCTACGGCGAGGGCGGCGTGGTAGCTGAGCTGGAGTCAACCGTGGCCAACCTGCTCGGGTTCCCGGCCGCAGTCTTCCTGCCGAGCGGGACGATGGCGCAGGCAGCGACGCTGCGAGTGCATGCCGACCAGCGTGGGCAGCGGACGGTGCTGTGGCATCCGGCCTGCCATCTCGCGAGCCACGAAGCAGACGCCTACTCACGGGTGCATGCCTTGACCGGCCGATCGATCGGGCAGCGCCATCGGCTG
>JBDSAN010000261.1:0-4516 GCA_039922115.1 Jatrophihabitantaceae bacterium | reverse complement strand
CGCACGTGCAAGTTCCCCGGCTGCGAGAAGGTCGTGGTCCAGCCGGCCGGGGCGCAGGGCCGGCCGGTGGAGTACTGCGAGGACTTCGAGCACACTGCGGTGAAGGCGTGGCGGGTCAAGAACGCAGGCAAGGCTGCTGAGGTGCAGCCGGATGATCTGGGGCGGCCGGTGACGATGGCGGCCACCCGGGCCGGGATGATCCGCGACGAGCTGGTCCGGACGGCTGAGCAGCTGATCGCGCAGTTCAGCGGTGTCGTGCACGAGTTACGGACGCTGACTGATCCGGAGGCCGCGTCGGCGCAGGTGGAATCGATGGCTGCTGAGGCGGCCCAGCAGGTCGCGGCCGCCGACCTGGCGCGTACCCAGGCTGAGGCGGCGACCCGCCGGGCCCAGGCTGACCTGGAGGAAGCGAACGCTGCGGCCGCCGAGCTGGACCGTCAGCTGCAGGAGGCTAACTCCGCCCGGACCGTGACTGATGGTCAGCTACGGGAGGCCCTGGCCGGGCTCGCCGCCGGCCAGGACGCGCTGCAGGCCGCCCAGGTCGAGCTGGCGACGGTGACGGGGGAGCGGGACCGCCTGCAGGCGCAGCAGGCGGCTCAGGCCGACGAGCTCATCCAGCTCCACACGCAGCTGGAGCTGGTCACAGCCCAGGCCGCGGCCGCAGCCGTTGCGGCCGAGGCGCAGCGGCGGGAGGCGCAACGCTCGATCGACCAGCTCGACACCCGCCTGGCCGCAGCCACCGACCGGGCCAGCGGCCTGGACCGTCAGCTCACCACAGCCCGGGCCGAGCTCGACACCGCCCACTCCACCCAGGCCCGCCTGGATGCCCAACTGGCCGCCGCGCTGCAACGCGCCGAGGAGGCCAACAGTCGCACCGACAAGGCCGACACCGCCCGGGCCGAAGCTGAGCGGCTGCGCTTGGAGGCGGTCAGGCACGCGACCCGGCTGGAAGTCCATCTCGAACAGGCCCGCGAACAGCTCACCACGCTTGCCGGCGCCCAGGACCAGCCAGACACCGGCCCAATGGCGCCGGCGAGGCGGGGGAGAGGCACCCGCAAGCCCGGCTCGTCGGCGACCCCGCCGCCGGCGAACTGAGAACGGGCCGGGTGGCCACGATGCTGGCAAACCGCGCACAGGCACCCGCGCCGGCGGTAGGGCACGGAGATACCCGCCGGCTCCGGCGCCAGCTGGCGATCCTGCGCGCAGGGATCGAGGACCTGGAGCAGGAATGGGACGCCACCGCTGAGCTGGCCATCCACCTCTACCGGCAGCGTGCCGCGGCCGGCAGCCCGGTCCGGGTCGCCGACGTGCTCGCCGACATCGAGGCGGTCATGCGCAGCTCCCAAGGCCTGCCGGACCGGCTACCCCCCGACACCGCCGCGGTACGGCTGTGTCGGGATATCGAGACCGCGCAGGCCAGCTACGAGCGTCTGCTGCGTCAACACTTGGATCACGCGGCTGCCGCGATCGAGGCCGCGGCACCGCCGGCGACGGCGGCCGCCGATACGCTCAGCTGACCCGGGGGAGAGGCGCATGGTGTCCGACGCTGATTCGCTGCGACCGTTGGTGATCATCCCGTGCGGAGCCAAGAAGGCCAGCGGGATCTCGCCGGCCGGGCAGCTGTATCTCGGTGGCTACCACCTCGCCTGCAGGCGCCTTGCCGATCGGCTCACCAGCCCGGACCGGATCCTGATCTTGTCCGCCAGACACGGGCTGCTTCGCCTGGATGAGCTGATCGCACCCTACGAACAGCGCCTCGACCAACCCGGCGCGATCACCGCCGGCGAGCTGGCCCGCCAAGCCGCCAGGTTGGGCCTGCGCCATGAGGCGTACGTGGTCATCCTCGCCGGCCGCGCCTACACCCGGCTCGCCCTCACCATCTGGCCGGCCGCAGCAACTCCGCTGGCCGGGGTGGGCAGCATGGGCAACCAGCTGCGCTGGCTGGCTCACACCGCCCGGCACCCCGATCCGAGCTCGCTGGTTGGCGGTAGCTGATGGTGGGGATTGGAACGCGTCGTGGCTTGGGCCCGTGCCCGGGAGGGGCCGGGTGTGGGAGATTGATGTTATGAGCTTCAGCATCGAGGTTGCGTCCGCGATTAGCCGAGCAACCGAGCGAGCTCGCGATCGGGGAGCGAACGAGGTGGGTTCGGTCGATGTGCTGCTCGCGTTGCTCGGCGCGCAGGATTCGCTCGCCGGCCGGGCGATCGCCACAGTAACTCCGGATTGGCCGATCGCGGACCTCATCGCCTCAAGCTGCGGCAGCGGCGTAACGCGGCGGGTTTCCAGTGGACTGGTTCCGCTGAGCCACGGTATGCAGACGGTGATGCGAGACCTGCGGACAAACCTTGGCTTGGTCCAAAGCACCGACCTGCTGCTCGCGATCGCGCAGATGGACTCGGCCGCAGAACTGTTGCGCCGCTGGGGTGTCGATCTTCCAGATTTACGCTCTGCCTGCCGAGGCGAGCACGCTGGTGGGGCCGAGCAGCCCGCGTCGGCGTCCTCGGCTCAGTCCGCCGGTCAGACCGTGCACACGCGACCGATATCGGTCAGGTAGCGGTCGATCATCCTGAGGGAGCGACGTAGATCGGGTTGTTCGTCCACACCCGGCAGATGAGGGTGTGGTTGCCGACAAGCGTTGTACACCCGGATCCCCATGAACTCCATGCCCAGCCGGAGGGCAGGGTCATCGTCCCCACTGCATTGGCGAAGTAATTGCCGGAGCAGGAGACCCCGCCGCAGGTCCAGAACAGGCCTCCTGAGGCATAGGTACACGGATCGGTGCCCTTGTAGGTGCAGGGCGAGGATGAGGTCGGGACGTTGGACACGGTCGCGCTGTTGTGGACGAGATAGGTCTGGGTCGACAGGCTCTGCATGGTCTGGCCAGATAGCGCAGGACAGCTGATATCGGAGGTTCCATTGGCCGTCGTCGTTGCGAGGGAGTGGTTGACCCATTCCCAATTCATACTCAGGTGCACATCCTGATTGCAGGTACTGGGCGGGCTCACCGTCGCCGCGGATCGACCAACGCTGCCTACCCTTCGCGCAGTCGCTGAGATCGAGCCGTTCACGGTGACCGTTCCGTGCATCGCCCGGGCCGGCCCAGGCGAGCTGTGCGCCGCAGGCGCCGCCACCGCCGAGCTGGGCGCTGCGGCCAGCAGCGCTCCGGCTACCGTCAGCGCAGTAACACCGGTAACGATTCGCCCTAGCCTCATATCCCCACGCCCCACCAGTTATGCAATGCTCTGCGCCCGTTAGATAAACTTCCGGAACTGTAGTACGGCGACGTAAATCCCGCCAGAGGTGTAGCTTGCGGGAGCAGTCGCCGGGCAGCATCTCAATAGCCAGGGCAATGCGTTCGAGGGCACCTCCGCCTGGCGGCGCCTGGCGATCAGGAACACCTCAGACGCGACATCCTCAGCGGCAGAAAATGCAACAGCCTGTTGCACTCCTCGCCGGACCTTACCGGGGCCTCGGGGTAACGGATGCCCCGGTCATATACCGCGACACACCCAAGGGTCCCAACCGCGCGGCACGCCCTGTCGACCACCTGCCGCGGACCTGGCATCAGAGGTGGCCTGAGCGGTTCGCCCGGGCGAGTGTGTGGTGCCTGTGACATCCTCAGCGCGTGGGATTCGAATACCCAGCCTCGACCGGCCCACAGTGCAGCCTCGCCCCGGGCCTGCTCGCTCCGGCGCGGCTCGCGCTGGCCCTGAGCGTGCGACAGGCAGTCACGCTCGTCCGCGATGGCGATGAGCCGGTCGGGACGCTGGCCTGGCGGCGCTGGGAACGGACCACGCGCACCAGGTCGCTGCCGGCGGCGTTGTTGCCCTTTATCGCGCTGGGACACGCAGTCCTGGCCCGAACGGAGGGCGACAGCCGGCCGGCCCAGGTGCTGCTACTGGATGGACCGACGCGGCTAGCCGAGACCGCTCGGTTCACCGGGCTGGCCATGGTCGACCCAGTAGCGCACGAGGTCCTGCTGCTCAGCGACATCGCCGGCTACCTCGACCGGCTACGCACCATCCTGCCGCTCCATGACGACACCGCCCGCGTCCTGGCGATCGCCCGCCAGCTCGCCGACGACCTCCAGGCCCATCTCGAGCGGGACTGTTAGCCGTCACCTAGTGGCCCCGCCAGGCCGAGAGCGGGGATTTAGCCGGCCAACGCCCGGGCGCCCAGATCAGCGCGACGGAAGACCGCCAGGGGTTGGTGCACGTGCTCGGCGACATCGCTCGGCGTTGTCCACCGTTCCCACTCAGCATTGGCTCGCATGATCTCGATCAGGCCATTCTCGTCGCCGGACCGGTAGAGCGCCTCGCAGCGGCCACAGACCGTCCAGAACGTCGGCAGTGTATGGCCTTTGCCATACACCCGATACCGCACCAGCGCTGGGTCCAGCGCATGCACCCACCGCACCGCGCCCGATCGGCAGAACGCGCACAGCTGGTTGACCCCACTGTTCGGGATGCTGGCCAGCCAGCCCGGATCCACCCCGGGCCGCTCAGCGACGTCCTCA
>JBDSAN010000260.1:0-5094 GCA_039922115.1 Jatrophihabitantaceae bacterium | reverse complement strand
GGCACCGACCGAGCCGGCCCGGTCAGCGGGCCGGCTCGAGGCTGGTCAGGCCGTCCCGACTGGTAAGGCCGTCCGACTGGCCTGCTCGACCGTGCATCCGTCACGCCTGGACTGCTCGACCGTGGATCCGTCAAGACTGGACTGTCCGACCCGTGGATCGATCAGGCGTGCCGCGAGATCAGCGTGCCGGCGGCTCGGCCGAGCCGCGCCGCGCAGCTTTGCTCGGGCTGGGCTTGGCCGCAGCCGCGCGCTTGACCGGCTTGTGCCGGGACCGGCGGGTGTCGAGGTCCTCGACCTTGGCCACCAGCGGGACGCCCTCAAGCATCGCTCGGATGATCTCGTCCACCGCTCGCCGTTGTCGCCGGTTGAGCCGCGAGGACTCGACCGGCGGACGGTAGGGCTCGGTTACCTCGGCAGGCAGCGACGCCGCCGCGCGCAGCTTGGTGAGCGGTATTCGAAGCACCTTGGACAAGGCCAACAGGGTGGCTTCATCGGGGCGGCCATGATCGCCCCGAAGGTAGCGAGCCGCGGTGTCATGGTTGAGGCTGAATCCGGCCCCTTGCGCAGTGCGCGCCAGCGAGCGAGCGCTGAGACCGCCGGTGTTGGCCTTGTTGAGCAGGTCGGATAGCGCGCTCATCCGGACCGCCGAGGCCAATGGGATGGCTCCGCCATCGTGCGGGGCGGCAGACCAGACGCCTCCGACACGCGGAGCGTTTCGTTGAGTGCAGACATGTCGCAGACACTAAACCCTACGGAGCGGCTGAATCCGGCGTTTTCGCGCATTCAATACAGACTGTCCTATCAACACCTCGTAGACAGTTTCGTCGAGGAGTGGGTCTCCGGCCGGCAGTGTCGGATTTCTGACAAGACGTCATACGTTTCGGGTAGCTTGGTCACGACCCGGCAGAAGCCGGAAAGATCCCGATGAAACGGGGGGTACATGCAGCTGCGGAGCCGACGGGCGCTGGCTGACTACATCGATCTTCTGGGCATTTCGGAGCGGCAATTGGCACGTACGGCGGGCCTCAGCCATTCCACCGTGAACCATTTGGTGACTGGCCGACGTGATAGTTGCTCGCTACGGACCGCGGTAGCTATCGAACGGGCGCTGGATTGCCCGCCCGGCCTGCTGTTCGCGCCGGACACAGAGTCGGATCGAATTGCGATGTACCGGCTTTGGGAGCAGGGCAGGCGGGCACGCGCCTAGCTGACCAGTGGCCCGGTCGGTTGCCGGTTCAGCTCGGCCACCAGTTGATACGAGCGCAGCCGATCGGAGAGCTCGTACACCTGATTTGTGATCATCAACTCATCGGCGCCGGTTCGGTCCAACAACGCATCGAGCTGGCCGCTGACCGTGCTCGGCGAGCCAAGCGCCTGTCCGATCAGGCGTTGCTCGACGAAGGACTGCTCGGCAGCGCTGAACTCGTAGTCGGCTGCTTCGTCCGGCGTGGGTAGTGCGATCGGGTGGCCGCTGCGCAAGCGCAGGAACGACAGCCAGCCGGGCTTGGCCAGGTAGTGCGCGTGCTCGTCGGTGTCGGCGCAGACCACGTTGACCGCGACCATGGCGTGCGGTTCGGCCAGCCACTGGGACGGGCGAAACGAGCTGCGGTAGATCGCCAGGGCCGGCTCGGTGTTGGCGGCCGAGAAGTGGTGGGCGAAGGAGAACGGCAGCCCGAGCTGGCCGGCCAGTTGCGCGCTGAAACCGCTGGAGCCGAGTAGCCAGAACTCCGGCGGCGTGGCCGGGGTGGGTACCGCGCGGACGGCGTCGACCGCGCCGCACAGCATGCCCACCAAGGCGGCGAACTCGTTCGGGAAGTCTTCGGCCGACAGGCCCTGCATGGTCCGGCGCAGCGCCAAGGCGGTGTGCCGGTCGGTGCCTGGCGCGCGACCGACCCCGAGGTCGATCCGACCTGGGTGCAGCGACTCGAGGGTGCCGAACTGCTCGGCTACGACCAGCGGTGCATGGTTGGGCAGCATCACTCCGCCCGAACCGATCCGGATCTGCCGGGTAGCGGCGGCGAGGTGGGCGATGAGTACCGCGGGCGCCGAACTGGCGATCGCCGGCATGTTGTGGTGCTCGGCCACCCAGAACCGGCGGTAGCCCCACTGCTCGGCATGCCTAGCCAGCTCGGTGGTGTACCGCAAAGCCTCGGCGGTGTCGGCCTTGCTGCTCACCGGGGCGAGGTCGAGAATGGATAGCGCAACGTCTCTCACGTCCTCTGGCAACCGCCCGGGACGCGCCGATCTTCCCGGGGTTGCTGATCGCAGCTGGCCGGTTTTGGTATCGGCTCGCCACGTGAGTAAACTTCTCGGTTGGCGCATGCCGCCGGTTTCCATGCTCGGAAATTTCTCAACCCTGATGTAGTTGCGTGACCTGGTCATGACACTGCGGGGTTCAGGAAATGACGGGCTTCTCGCTGTGGCCGCGAGTGGATTCCGGCCCTCATCGACACGCGCCGGGCGTAGTGGCGTTGGCGCGGTCATCCGTGCCTGGGCGTAGCTGCGGCCGCACATTGACGGTTCATGACAGCGGTAAGCAATGAAAAGCGGAGGATATGGCCAAAAAGGATGGGGCCATCGAGGTCGAAGGCAAAGTGGTCGAGCCACTTCCCAACGCGATGTTCCGAGTGGAACTGAGCAACGGGCACAAGGTACTCGCGCACATCAGTGGCAAGATGCGGCAGCACTACATCCGCATCCTGCCGGAGGACCGTGTGGTGGTCGAACTCTCGCCCTACGACCTCACCCGTGGACGCATCGTTTACCGATACAAGTAACCCGACCGATGAAGCGAGGCCGATCGTCACCTGGTGACGGGCGGCCATCGCGTACGAAATCAGGAGTAGGACCGTGAAGGTCAACCCCAGCGTCAAGCCGATCTGCGACAAGTGCAAGGTCATCCGTCGCCACGGTCGGGTCATGGTCATCTGCGAGAACCTGCGGCACAAGCAGCGCCAAGGCTAGCCAGCGGCAGCGCAGTACGGCCCGCACCACCAGCACTACCCCAGCACGCGCACTCCTCCCTGACCGGAGCGATCCGGTCATGGGCTACCCCCGGTCGGAGGCCGGGGCCGTCTCAGTTCTGATCGGTGATCATCACCAGATCTGGACGATGGGCAGGACGGATGGATGCGCACAAGACCTCCGAAGGAATGAAGGAGAACGCCCCGAATGGCACGTCTTGCCGGCGTTGACCTACCCCGCGAGAAGCGGATGGTCATCGCGCTTACCTACATCTACGGCGTCGGACCGACCCGTGCGAAGGAAACCCTCGAAGCAACCGGCGTCAGCCCGGACCTGCGCGCGCGGGACCTGAGCGACGAGGACCTGGTCAAGCTGCGTAACCACCTCGAAGCCAACTACAAGGTTGAGGGTGACCTGCGTCGCGAGGTCGCCGCCGATATCCGGCGCAAGATCGAGATCGGTTGCTACCAGGGACTGCGGCACCGTCGCGGCCTGCCGGTGCATGGCCAGCGCACCAAGACCAACGCCCGGACCCGCAAGGGCCCGAAGAAGACGATGGCCGGCAAGAAGAAGGCCAAGAAGTAACGACCGCGACCCGGTAGGCCTTCAGGCCCTGCCGCTCGTTTTCCCTTCGTTCCGCTCGAAACTTCAGGAGTTCCAGGCAGATGCCACCCAAGACCCGCGGCGCAGGCGCCGTGAAGAAGGTCCGTCGCAAGGAAAAGAAGAACGTTGCGCACGGCCACGCTCACATCAAGAGCACCTTCAACAACACCATCGTTTCGATCACCGACCCCATGGGCAACGTGATCAGCTGGGCCTCAGCCGGCCACGTCGGCTTCAAGGGCTCGCGCAAGTCGACCCCGTTCGCCGCCCAGATGGCTGCTGAGAACGCCGCTCGCAAGGCGCAGGAACACGGCGTCAAGAAGGTTGACGTCTTCGTCAAGGGCCCCGGTTCGGGTCGCGAGACCGCGATCCGCTCGCTACAGGCGACCGGCCTCGAGGTCGGCACCATTTCCGATGTCACCCCGCAGCCACACAATGGCTGCCGTCCGCCCAAGCGCCGCCGGGTCTGACGAGAGAACTTAGGGAGATATAGAAAATGGCACGCTATACCGGACCCGCGACCCGCATCTCGCGCCGTCTCAACGTTGACCTCGTCGGTGGCGACGCCGCCTTTGAGCGTCGTCCCTTCCCACCCGGCCAGCACGGCCGCGCCCGCATCAAGCAGAGCGAGTACCTGCTGCAGATGCAGGAGAAGCAGAAGGCCAAGTACTCCTACGGAGTGCTGGAGAAGCAGTTCCGCCGCTACTACGAAGAGGCCGTCCGCCGTAACGGCAAGACCGGTGACAACCTGCTCCAGATCCTGGAATCGCGCCTGGACAACGTGGTCTACCGGGCTGGCCTGGCCCGTACCCGCCGCGCGTCCCGGCAGCTGGTCAGCCACGGCCACTTCATGGTGAACGGCCACAAGGTCGACATCCCCAGCTACCGGGTCAGCCCGCTGGACATCATCGACGTCAAGCCGAAGTCGCTGGAGACCACCCCGTTCCTGATCGCCCGCGAGACCCTGGGCGAGCGGCCGGTTCCGTCCTGGCTGCAGGTGGTTTCGTCCAGGCTGCGGATCCTGGTGCACCAGTTGCCTGAGCGGGCTCAGATCGACATCCCGCTGTCCGAGCAGCTGATCGTCGAGCTCTACTCCAAGTAGTCCGTTACCCGATCGCGCAACTCCGCCGTACCCCGGTGCGGCCGGGTTGCTCGATCCGGTGGCCTGCTGGCCTACAACTGAATATCTATCCGTGGACGTCATATAGCGGTCGTCCCTGATTTCAAGGAGCACTACCTTGCTGATTTCCCAGCGCCCGGCGCTGACCGAAGAGGTTATCGCCGACAACCGCTCGAAGTTCGTCATCGAGCCGCTCGAACCCGGTTTTGGTTACACCCTCGGCAACTCGCTGCGGCGCACCCTGCTGTCGTCCATCCCCGGTGCGGCTGTCACCAGCATCCGGATCGACGGGGTGCTGCACGAATTCACCACCGTCGAGGGTGTCAAGGAGGACGTCACCGACCTGATCCTGAACCTCAAGGAACTGGTCGTGTCCTCAGACTCCGACGAGCCGGTCGTGATGTACC
>JBDSAN010000259.1:0-3719 GCA_039922115.1 Jatrophihabitantaceae bacterium | reverse complement strand
CCCTCGCACACCCCGGTCGGTCACATCCTGCCGGACTGGCAGGACGTGATGAGCGAGCCGGCGGTGGTGTTCAACGGCGGCCCGGTACAGCGTGACGGGGCCCTGGGGCTGGGCCGGCTGGCCGGTTCGACCGATGCCGGGACGGGCCTGCGCGCGGTCAGCGGCGGCCTGGCGCTGGTGGATCTGGATGCGCCCGCCGGCGAGGTGTCGCGCAACGCCGACAGCCTGCGGGTGTTCGCCGGGCACTCCGGTTGGGACTTCGGCCAGCTCGACGACGAGATCGCCCGGGGCGGCTGGTTCGTGGTGGCCGGAGGCCTCGATGACGTCTTCTCGCCCCGTCCGGGCATGCTGTGGCGCTCGGTGCTGCGCCGGCAACCAATGCCGCTGGCGCTGCTGTCCACCTATCCGGTCGATGTCGGCTTGAACTAGTGAGCTCGGTGTGTGGCCAGTGCCGTCCGGATGGTTGAAACTGGTTCCGATCGGGCAGCAAGTGTTAGTAAGGAATGCCGACTAAGCAGCTAGCCGGCGCGAGCCACCGAGGTTTGCCTTGTCTGCTGTTACCGATGTTCATGCCACCAAGCCGGTTCGAAGCCTGGTGCCGGCCCGGCTGGACCGGTTGCCCTGGTCGAAGTTCCACTGGCTGATCGTGGTCGGCCTCGGGGTCAGCTGGATCCTGGACGGCCTAGAGATCCAGATCGTCTCGCAGGCCGGCTTCAAGGACGATCTAGGGTTGAGCAGCGGCGCGGTCGGTGCGCTCGGCTCGGTGTACCTGATCGGTGAGGTGGTCGGCGCGCTGTTCTTCGGCCGGATCACCGACCGGATCGGCCGGCGCAAGATCTTCATCCTGACGCTGGCGATCTACCTCGTAGGATCTGGACTTGCTGGGCTGTCTTGGAACTTCACGATCCTGGCGATCTTCCGGTTCATCGCCGGGGTCGGTATCGGCGGCGAGTACTCGGCGATCAACTCCGCGATCGATGAGCTGATCCCGTCGCACTATCGCGGCCGGGTCGATATCGCGATCAACGGCACGTACTGGGCCGGCGCGGCGCTGGGGGCATCGGCCAACCTGTACCTGCTGTCGGATTCGGTGCCGAGTAGCTGGGGCTGGCGGATCGGGTTCTTCATCGGCCCGGTGATCGGGTTGGCGATCATCGGTCTGCGCCGGCACATTCCAGAAAGCCCGCGCTGGCAGATGACCCATGGCTATCAAGACGAAGCCAACCAGACAGTGGACGAGATCGAGCAGCGGGTACGCGCCGACGGCCATGAACTGCGCGAGGTGGACGAGCGCAAGGCGATCGAGCTGGTGCCGCAGAAGTGGATCCCGTACCCGGAACTGGCCCGGACCTTCCTGCGCAAGTACCCGCGCCGGACGATCCTCGGCTTCACCCTGATGTCGACACAAGCCTTTCTTTACAACGCGATCTTCTTCACCTACGCCCTCGTCCTGGAGCACTTCTTCCATGTGACGAAAGCACATACCGGCTATTTCTTCCTGCCGTTCGCGCTGGGTAACCTGGCCGGCCCGCTGCTGCTCGGCCCGCTGTTCGACTCGGTCGGCCGGCGCAAGATGATCTCGGGCAGTTACCTGATCTCAGGCTTGCTGTTGGCGGTGTCGGCCTGGTTCTTCGGCGGCGGTCACCTCAATGCCACGACGCAGACGGTGTTCTGGTGCGTGATCTTCTTCTTCGCCTCGGCGGGCGCATCCTCTGCCTACCTGACCGTCAGCGAGATCTTCCCGCTGGAACTGCGTGGTCAGGCGATCTCGTTCTTCTTCTCGATCGCGCAAGTCTTCGGTGCGATCGCGACCTCGCTGTACGGGCACCTGATCGGTGGTGCGAACAATGCCAATCCGGATCGGGGCCCGCTGACGGTCGGCTATTACCTGGGAGCGGTAGTGATGATCATCGGCGGCGTGGTCGCTGCCGTGCTGGCGGTGGACGCGGAGCGCAAATCCCTTGAAGACATTGCCGATCCGATGTCGAAGGCACCGGCAAGCGCGTCCGGTTCGACCGGGGCGGTCGGATGAGCGCGCCGGACCTGACCTCACCGATCGTGGTCGGGATCAGTCGCCGGACCGGTTCGCTGGACGCGCTGCGCTGGGCTGCTGCCGAGGCTCAGCTACGCCAGGCCCCGGTGGTGGCGGTGACTGCCTGGCGCGGACCGCGCGCCCCGGTCGCATCAGGTGGCCGGCCGCCGGCCATCTCGCCGGAACCGGTCGACCAGGCTTTTGCCATGGAACAGCAGCGCATTCTCGAGCTGATCGCCGGCGCGCTCGGTGATCTTGACGGTCTCGGCGTGCGGTACTTTCTGCGGCGCGGTTCGGCGTCGTCGGTGCTGCTGGCCGCTGCGGTCGGCGCGCAGTTGCTGGTGCTCGACTCGCCCCGCTCGGGCAACCTGAGCACGCTGGCCAAGAGCCTGATCGCGCCACAATTGATTTTCAAGGCGCCGTGCCCGGTGGTGTTGATGCCACCGCCGATGGACGGTGCCGCCGATGTCGTCCCGGGCGGTGCCCTCACCTCAGCTCCCGCCTAGAAACGCATTGTGCGGCCCGAACTTTCGGCCGGGAAACCCGGAACCGGAAGTTCAGGCCGCACAATGGCGAACCAGTAACGAGAGTTAGCGCTCGACGTCGCCTCGGATGAAGGCTTCCAGCTTCTCCCGGGCAGTCGTGTCGTCATACTGCTCCGGCGGGGACTTCATGAAGTATGAGGACGCCGACAGCAGCGGTCCGCCGATGCCGCGGTCCTTGGCGATCTTGGCCGCGCGCAGGGCGTCGATGATGATGCCTGCGGAGTTGGGGGAGTCCCACACCTCGAGCTTGTACTCCAGGTTCAGCGGAACCTCACCGAACGCGCGACCTTCCAGCCGGACGTAGGCCCACTTGCGGTCATCGAGCCACTGGACGTAGTCCGACGGGCCGATGTGCACGTTGCGGGCACCGAGGTCGTGCTGCATGTTCGAGGTGACGGCCTGGGTCTTGGAAATCTTCTTCGATTCCAGCCGATCCCGCTCGAGCATGTTCTTGAAGTCCATGTTCCCACCGACGTTGAGCTGGTAGGTGCGGTCCAGGATCACACCGCGGTCTTCGAACAGCTTGGCCATCACCCGGTGGGTGATGGTGGCCCCGACCTGTGACTTGATGTCATCGCCGACGATCGGAACGCCGGCCGCTTCGAACTTGGCAGCCCATTCCGGGGTGCCGGCGATGAACACCGGCAGTGCGTTGACGAAAGCGACCTTGGCATCGATGGCGCACTGGGCGTAGAACTTGGCGGCGGCTTCGGAGCCGACCGGCAGGTAGCAGATCAGCACGTCGACGGCAGCCGCCTTGAGCGCCGCGACGACGTCCACCGGCTCCTCATCGGACTCGTCGATGGTCTCGCGGTAGTACTTGCCCAGGCCGTCCAGGGTGTGGCCACGCTGCACCGCGACGTCCAGCGGCGGCACGTCGGCGATCTTGATGGTGTTGTTCTCCGAGGCCACGATCGCCTCTGAAAGGTCGCGCCCGACCTTCTTGGCGTCCACGTCGAACGCGGCGACGAACTCGATGTCGCTGATGTGGTAAGGCCCGAACTTGACGTGCATCAGGCCAGGCACGGTGGCCGACGGGTCGGCGTCGGCGTAGTAGTGCACGCCCTGCACCAGCGACGCGGCACAGTTGCCGACGCCGATGATGGCCACGCGGATGCGACCAGCGGCCGACGTTGCGTTTT
>JBDSAN010000258.1:0-5816 GCA_039922115.1 Jatrophihabitantaceae bacterium | reverse complement strand
CACGCTGCTGGCGCGGGCTTCGATGATCCGTCCTCCGTCCCGATCTACGTACGCTCGATGTTAAAGCAGGCAAATAGCTCGGTTTACTCAAGCCGACCTGAAGTAATACCTTCACCGCATGTCACCGTCAAGGCGAGTTCCCGACCGCAGCGCTGTCGCCGGCCCGATTCCGGCC
Source organism: Jatrophihabitantaceae bacterium (assembly GCA_039922115.1). Classification (GTDB taxonomy): domain Bacteria; phylum Actinomycetota; class Actinomycetes; order Mycobacteriales; family Jatrophihabitantaceae; genus Jatrophihabitans_A. The sequence continues at coordinate 5,641 of JBDSAN010000258.1, read as the reverse complement.
GGCGGGGCAGGACGCGGGTGAGCCCGGCGCCCGATCGTCCGGAGTCATTGGCACGGCCGCCGGCGCTGGTCACCGGCGACCGGGTGGCGGTGCTGAGCGCCAGCGGACCGGTCGAGCCAGGTCAGCTGTCCGGCGGCCTGGATCGGCTGCTGGCGGCCGGCCTGCAACCGGTGATCTACGACTCGGCGACCAGCCCGGCGACCCTGCACGACTACCTGGCCGGCGATGACCGGCTGCGGGCCGATGACCTGACCAGAGCGCTGACCGACCCGACGATCGCCGGAGTGGTGTTCGCGCGGGGCGGCTACGGCGCCCAGCGAACCCTGGCCGCGCTGGACTGGAGCCGGCTGGCCGGCCTGAGGCCGAAGGTGCTGGCCGGCTACTCCGACGTCACCGCGATCCTGGAAGCGGTCGCGGTCCGGCTCGGCTGGGCCAGCCTGTTCAGCCCGATGGTGGCCACCGAACCGTCCGACGACTACTCCTGGGGCTCGTTCATCAGCACCCTGACCGCGCCGGAGCAGGTCAGCGAGCTGCGCTTTCCGGACGCGGTCACCGTGGTTGGCGGCCTGGCCCGTGGCCGGACGGTCGGCGGCAACCTGTGCCTACTGATGGCCTCGCTGGGCACTGACACGTCCTGGCCGGCGGCCGGCGGCATCCTGATGGTCGAGGACGAGGCCGAGGAGGACTACCGGATCGATCGGATGCTGACCCAGCTGTCGCGGGCCGGTTACCTCGACGGGGTAAGGGCAATCATCACCGGGGCGTTCTACCGGTGCGGGCCGGCCGAGCGGGTCTCCCGGGTGCTGGACGAGCGGCTCGGTGGCCTCGGGGTGCCGATGATCAGCTGGGCCGATATCGGGCATGGGGCTCCGTTTCAGACCTACCCGATCGGGGTAGCCGCCGAACTGGACGCCGACGCCCGCACGCTGCGGCTGCTCGACCCGCCGCTGGTGCCGAGCGCCTGCCGGACCAGCTGACCGACCGCCTCTGCCTCGATCAGGAACCCGTCGTGACCGTACGGTGAGCTGACCACGTGCAGGCCGGAACAGGTCGGTATCGCCTCGGCAATCTCGGCCTGCAGCGCGATCGGGTACAGCCGGTCGGTGTCGATGCCGCCAACCGTGACCGGCACCGAGACCGAGGCCAGCGCGCGCAGCAGGCCACCGCGGCCCCGGCCCACGTCGTGGGTGTTCATCGCCTGGGTCAGCGCGACGTAGCTGCCAGCATCGAAGCGGCGACCGAGCTTAGCGGCGTGGTGGTCCAGGTAGGACTGAACCGCGAAGACCCCGGGCCGGTCCGGCTGCCCGGCACGGCCGAATCGCTCCTCCAGTTCCAGGCCGGTGCGGTAGGTCAGGTGCGCCATCCGGCGGGCCAGCCCGAGCCCCAGGGCCGGCGCCAGCGGCCGGTCGTAGTAGTCACCGCCGTGCCAGTTCGGATCGGCGGTGATGGCCTGAATCTGGGTGGTCTGGGTACCCAGCTGGTCAGCAGTGGCACTCGCGCTGGTCGCCAGCACCAGCGCCGAACCGACCCGGTCCGGCCAGCTGATCGCCCATTCCAGCGCCCGCATGCCGCCCATCGAGCCGCCGATCACGCCGGCCCACCGGTCGATGCCGAGCCGGTCGGCCAGCCGGCGTTCGAGTTCCACCTGATCGCGAATGGTGATCTGCGGGAAGCGCGAACCCCAGGGCCGGCCGTCCGGCGCGAGCGAGGACGGCCCGGTGCTGCCCTGGCAGCCGCCGAGCACATTGCTGGCCACCACGTAGAACCGGTCGGTATCCAGCGGCCGGCCCGGACCGATCAGCCCGTCCCACCAGCCGGGCGTCGGCTGGCCGGGGCCTGCTGGGCCGGCCACGTGCGCGTCACCGGTCAGTGCGTGCAGCACCAGCACGGCGTTGACCACCCGGCCGTCCTCGAGCCGCGGCCTGCCCCAGCTCTCGTAGGCGACGGTGACCTCGGGCAGCACCGCGCCACCTTCCAGCCCGAGGTCAGCTACCTCGACGAAGCAGCGCCAGCCGGCGGGATCGTTAGGCCGCCAGCCCGCTGCACCGTCGGGCATCGAGCTGTCACGATCCTTTCGCGGCGCGCAATCCGGCGTCCAGGTCGGCGAGGATGTCATCGATGTGCTCCAGTCCGACCGCGAGCCTGACCAGGCCGGGGCTGACCCCGGTGGCCCGTTGCTCGTCGGCCGACAGTTGCGAGTGGGTGGTTGAGGCGGGATGGATCACCAAACTGCGGACATCACCGATGTTAGCGACATGGCTGTGCAATTCCAGTCCTTCGACGAATCGCCGACCGGCTTCCACCCCGCCGGCAATCTCGAAGGACAGCACGCCACCGGTGCCCAGCGGGGCGTACTTGCGGCCCCGCTCGTACCAGGGGCTGCTTTCCAGGCCGGCGTAGTTGACGCTGAGCACCTCGTCCCGGCCGGTCAGCCAGTTCGCCACCGCCGTGGCGTTCTGTACGTGCCGCTGCACCCGCAGGCTCAGCGTCTCGATGCCCTGCGCGAGCAGGAAGGCATTGAACGGCGCGATCGCCGCGCCCAGGTCACGCAGCAGTTGCACCCGGGCCTTGAGGATGAAGCTGAGGTTCGCGCCGAGGGCCGAGCCGACGCCGAGATCACGGGCATAGACCAGGCCGTTGTAGGACGGGTCCGGCTGGTTGAAACCGGGATAGCGCGCCGGGTCCTGACCGAAATCGAAGCGGCCGCTGTCCACGATCGCGCCACCGACCGCCGCGCCGTGCCCGCCGAGGTACTTCGTTGCTGAGTGCACCACGATGTCGGCGCCCCACTCGAACGGCCTGATCAGGTAAGGGGTCGCGATGGTGTTGTCGACGACCAGCGGCACGCCGGCCTCGTGCGCGACGCCGGCGACGCCTTCGATATCGAGGACGTCGATCTGCGGGTTGGAGATGGTTTCGGCAAAGAATGCCTTGGTGTTCGGCTGAACCGCGGCCTGCCAGGCGGCCAGATCGTCCGGGTTGTCGACGAAGCTGACCGAGATTCCCAGCTTGGGAAAGGTGTAGTGGAACAGGTTGTAGGTTCCGCCGTACAACCGGGCGCTGGACACGATGTGATCGCCGGCCTCGGCGAGGTTGAGCAGTGCCAGCGTCTCGGCGGCCTGGCCGCTGGCCGTCAGCAACGCACCGACGCCACCCTCCAGCGATGCGATCCGCTGCTCGACCGCGTCCTGGGTGGGGTTCATGATCCGGGTGTAGATGTTGCCGAATTCCTTCAAAGCAAAGAGATTCGCTGCATGTTCGGCGTTGTTGAAGGTGTAGGAGGTGGTCTGGTAGATCGGTAGCGCACGGGCATTCGTCTGCGAATCCGGGCTCTGACCGGCGTGGATCTGGCGGGTCTCAAAAGACCAGGCGTCACTCATTGCGTTCTCCTTACGAGCGCCGCGCTCAGGGGGTTGAGCGGCGCGCTCTCGGTGGTGAGCGGAAATGCCGGACCTGGCAGAGTGCACGCGATGTGGCCCGGCAGCTGGGGCAGAAAGGGGACGGGTTTCTCGTCAGCTGCGACAGAGGGCACTGCATGATCGAGCCAGGTCGATCTCACGCCGAGAGGTAGGCAGCGGCATCACCTTGCCTACTCTACAGCTAGGGATGCGACCGGCCACCGGTCCGCACAAGATCGCATCGCCAACCAGTACCGGCCGCTGACCAACGCCTAGTCTGCACGCAGATCATCGCGGCTTGCCGACCGGCAGTAGCTCACCGACCTCGTTGGGCGTTCACGCGGCCGGCGCCGGTGCCGGCCGCGCGAACGCCGGCTCAGCTGATACGCAGCCTGGCCACCGCGAGGTTGTTGGACAGCACCGGATCCGGGGCAATCGATAGTGCGCCGGCGAACAGGCTGGTATTCGCGGCATTCCGACCGGCCTTGACCTGCACGGTGTAGGTCAGCGTGGCGTTGCTGGCCAATCCTGCAGCGGTGTAGATCACCGTGCCACCGAAGGTGGTTCCGCCCGGTGCGCTGACCACGGTCAGGCCGGAGCCCAGGCCGAGTGTGGCCAGCAGCGTCGAGGCGCTGTTCGGACCGTTGTTCTTCACCTTCACGGTCACAGTGAAGGTGCCCGATCGAGGCGTGCTGGCCGGCGCGCTGAGGCTCACCACCAAGTCGGCCCGGGCCGAGCTCACCGACAGCACCGTCTCGGAGAAGGTCGCCGGGCTGGCGCTGCCCGAGGTTGCGGTGACGGTGACCGGCCCGGCGGTCTTACCAGCGGTGAGAACCGGAGCGCTCGCCTGACCGGAGCCGTCACTGATGGCAGTGGCGGCCTTTGTCCCGCCGGCGAACGTCGCCGACCCGCTGGTCACCGTGAACGTCACGGTGGCGCCAGCGACCGGGTTGCCCATCGAGTCCAGGACGGTGGCTACCAGCCGTTGCGCGAACGGCTGGCCGGCCGTGCCGGCCTGGTTCATGCCGCTGGTCGCGGTGATGGTGGCCGCGCCGGCCGGGGTGATGGACACGCTGACCGGACGGCTGGCGGCCGGATCGACGCCATTGGTAGCGGTCACCGTGAACGAGAAGTTGCCGGCGGTGGTCGGCGTCCCGGACAGCAGGCCGCCGCTGGACAGGCTCAGGCCGGGCGGCAGGCTGCCGGCCGTCACGGCCACCGCCGGCGCCGGGTAGCCGGCCGTGCTGAACGGGTAGGAGTAGCTGAGCCCGACCGTGCCAGCCGGCGGGGTGCCGTCGATGACCGGTGGGCTGAGCGCGGTCACCGAACCTGACGATGCCGAAGCTGTTGAGTTTCCGGCAATGTTTGTCGCCACAATCGTGAACTGGTAGCTATCGCCGCCGGTCAGGCCGGTGACGGTCGCGGTGGTCGGTGCCGGCGATCCGGTGACCTGCTGGCTGAACGTGGCCGAGGTGGAGGTGTCGGTACCGAGCACCGTGTAGGACGTGATCGGCGCACCGCCGGTGAACACCGGCGCGGTCCAGGACACCGTTGCCGACCGGTCGCCGGCTACCGCCTGCACCGCGGTCGGCGGATCGGGCACGGTGGCGTTGACGACCAGGGTGACCGGGTTCAGCGCGTCCGGCGGGGTGCCGTTGCTGGCCTGCACGGTGAGGTCGAAGCTGCCCGCGGTGCTCGGCGTGCCGCTCAGCACGCCGCTGCTCGACAGGCTCAGCCCGGGTGGCAGGCTGCCCGCCGACACCGTCACGGTCGGGGCCGGCGTGCCGGACGTGCTGAAGGCGAAGCTGTACGGCTGGCCGGCGGTGGCCGGGGTCGGGCTTCCGGTCACGGTCGGTGGCGTGCTCGGCTGCCCGACCGTGATGGTCAGCGTCTGGGTGGCATTCGGGTTGACGCCGTTGTTGGCGGTGACGGTGACCGGAAAGCTGCCACCGGCGCCGGTCGGGGTACCGGCCAGGGTGGCGGTGCCGTTGCCGTTGTCGGTGAAGGTCAGGCCGGCCGGCAGGGCACCGGCCTCGGACAGGGCCGGGGTCGGGTAGCCGACGCTGGTGACGGTGAAGCTGCCGGCCGTTGCCGCATCGAAGTGGACGGTGTTGGCGCTGGTGATCGCCGGCAGCTCGTCGACGGTGATAGTGGTGCTGACGGTGGCGTTATCCAGCGTCGCGCTGACCGGGTCCGGACCGAATGTGGTGTGCGATTGGTAGCCGTCGCTGGCCTGGCCGGCG
>JBDSAN010000257.1:0-5283 GCA_039922115.1 Jatrophihabitantaceae bacterium | reverse complement strand
CCGACGAGGACGAGCAGCAGAGCAGCAGTACCGCCCGCAGGTGGGTCGCCGCCCAACTGCCCAGTCTGGCCAGCGCACCGGCTGCCGCCGGCACGGCAGGGACGGCTGCCTTCGGGCTGGTATCGATGCTGGTCACGAACTCACTCCTATGGACTACGGGGTAGGGTATCTGCATGGCCAGCCGAAGCTGGCGAGGTTCAGCAAGCTGCGGTCAGGCGAGGCTGAGAAAGAGCTTCTCCATCTGGGCAGGGCTCATCGGTGCCGGCTCGCCATCGGCGGTCGCGGTCAGGCATTGCTGCATGCCGGTGGCGAGCAGCTTGAACCCGGCCCGGTCGAGCGCCTTACTGGCGGCGGCCAACTGAGTGACGATATCAGCGCAATCGCGGCCGTCCTCAAGCATCCGAATGATGCCGCCGAGTTGACCCTCGATGCGGCGCAGCCGCTTGACTACGTCGTCGGTACCTGCTGCCTCAAGCTTCATACCCATCACGTTACAGGTACCCGTGGGGGTATGCGAACGGCCATCACCGGCCGCCTGCGCGTAGCTTGGCACCGGCCAGCGGCCGGTGTAACAGCGGCGCGAGCAGGCAGAAATCCAGCGCGCCGGCCAGTAGCGCGACCAGCCCGATCCCGGCGATCAGCCAGCCGGCCCCACCGAGCAGCACCCCGGTGACGATCAAGGCGATGCCCGCGACGACACGGGTGATCCGGCCGGCCATTGAGGCCATGAAGGTGACGAATGCGTTCATGAGTGGCTCCTCGCTTCACGGGCTTACTGCCCGTCGGTATTACCCTACCCCCTGGGGTATGCTTGGCGCTAGCGACCGACCGAGGGGATCACACCATGACGACTGCCCAGCACGAGGACGAGCGCCGATGTGCTCGCTAGCGCGCTGCCGCACCTGTGATAAGGCCACCTGGCGCGGTTGCGGTCGCCATGTCGAGTCGGTACTGGCCGGCATTCCGCAGCACAAGCGCTGCACCTGCGAGCGTGCCACGACCGGATTTGCCTCGCTGCTGCAACGACTTCGCGGCAGCAACTGAGAAGGAGAGCATCATGTCGACGATCAACCTGACTTCGCAGACGTTCGAAGCGACAGTAGCCAGCAGCCCGATCATCCTGGTCGACTGGTGGGCGTCCTGGTGTGGGCCATGCCGGATGTTCGCACCGGTATTCCAGCGGGTAAGCGATAAGCACCCTGACATCGTGTTCGGCAAGGTCGACACCGAGGCCGAAGGCCAGCTGGCCGGCGCAGCGGGAATCACCTCGATCCCGACCCTGATGGCTTTTCGCGAGGGAATCCTTGCGTTTTCCCAGCCAGGAGCGCTCGCCGAAGCCCAACTGGAGCAGGTCCTCCAGGCCGTCCGGGGGCTGGACATGGACGAGGTCCGGGCTGCCGTTGCCGCCCACGCCACCAGCGCAGGAGCCTGACATGCAACCGGTGACGGTCCGCCACCAGGGCGGCGACCTGTTCGCGATCTCGGTCCGCGGCCACGAGTTCTTCGTCGATCAACCCATCGACGACGGTGGCGAGGACAAGGCTCCAACGCCGACTGAGCTGTTCGTCGCCAGCCTGGCCTCCTGCGTGGCCTTCTACGCTCGCCGCTACCTCAAGCGCCACTCGCTGTCCGAGGACGGGCTGTCCGTCACCGCGTCCTATGAGATTGGCGGCCGGCCGGCGCACGTCACCGACCTCAAAGTCGAGCTGACCCTGCCGGCGAGCATGCCGGCCGCGCGCCGGGACGCCTTGCTCGCGGTCGCGTCGCACTGCACGGTGCACAACACCCTGCTGGCCCCGCCCGAGGTCGAGATCGTCCTGGCGGATCCCGTCGACTCAGTCGATCCAGCCGACAGCTGACCGGCGGGCCCGACGCCGGTCGCGCCTCAGCCGGGGCCGCGCCGGTCGGCGAACAGCGCGCCGAGCAAGATCGCGACGTAGACAACTATCGCCAGGATCATCAACCAGGCTGCGAAGACGAAGCCGGCGCCGACCAGACCGTAGGCCTGAACCTGCCAGTCGATCTGCCCGGGCACGACGAGCCGGGACGTTTCCACGAGCGTCATCGTCAGAACGCCGACCGCGATCGCGCCGGGCAGCAGCCTGTCGGCTGCGACGCGACGCGCCAGCAGCCAGTACTGCGACCACCAGTAGAAGGCAACGATCAGCAGGACCCGGGCGACTGCTACCAGCCAGGACCCCACGGGTGACAGGTGCTCGTCCAGCCATCGTCCCGGCCGCGCCACGGCCAGCATCCCGACGGTAAAGGCGGCGAGCGTCGGTGCCCACGCGAGTTGGCGCAGGTAGCCGCGGACACCGGCCAGCCGTCGCTGATTCCAGATCAGCTCGAAGGCGCGTTGCTGCACCGCGCCGACGCTCGTGCTGAGGACGAGCGCGAGGATCATGCTGAGCACCAGGGCGGTGGCGCTGATCGCAGAGCGTTGCCTGCCGAGCAACTGCGTGACGGCGGTCGCTGACGGACCGTCCAGTCCGAAGAAGGTGATGGTCGCGTTGCCGACGCCGCGGTCCGGGCCGTTCGACATCACCGCCGAGATGGCGACGATCAGCGGAACCGTGCATAGCAGTTGCTGGGCGCCGAAGGCGAGCGCGTGGGTGCTCAGTTCCAGGCTGCGGGTCCGGCGGATCGCTTCGCCGGCAACGCCGGTGGACATCCGCTGAACCGCCCGGGCCGCCCGTTCGCGCGCGTCAAGGCCCATTCCTGGATCAGTTCGCGTGCGAGCGTCGAATCATCCTGAGCACCTTGAGGCTGACCCGTGCGAACCGGTAGGCCTGATAGGGCAGCAAGGTGCGCATCCGGATGGTCCGCTCGGTCGGCATCGGAGCGAACGATCCGGTCAGCTCGCCCGGCAGGGCGGCCGCCCGGATGTGTGGTGGTGCCGATTCGGTGCTAGTCATCGCAGCCTCATTCCGGAATGAAGGACCAGCCGGGACGGCCCTTTGCCTTGTAGATGAAAAGGTAGTGCAGCAACTGCTTCACCCAGTGCCCGGCCAAACCGATCTCACCGGTCGTCTCGGACAGGCTGCGGCCGTACTCGGGGAATTTGTCGCGGTCCGGCACCACCGGGTACATCGTCATCGAGGCCGCAGTGCCCTTGCGCAGGCCCGCTCCGGCCGAGGCGACACAGGCCGCACCCATCGCAGCCATCGACGCGGTATGGGTCGGTTCAATCGCGCCCTTGCCGATCATGTCGGCGATGCTGCGTGCCACTTGACGTCCCATCATGCCGGACGGCATCCCGGTACGCGGTGGCGCCGGCGCGATCACGGTGCCGTTCGGCGAGGTGCGCGGGCGCGAGATGGCGTGCGGCGGCGCGAAGGCGATCCCGACACCGAAGATGTTCGGGTAGCTGGGATTGGCATAGGTGCTCGGCCAGTCCGAGGCTTGCCAGTCCTCGTAGGGCTTCGGCCGGTAGTCGGCATCGACCTTCAGAAACCCGTTCGGCGCGAACAGCTCTGCGGTGATGTCGTTGCCGGCCCGGTCGAAGGCCTTGAGGTCTTGGCCGCGGAATGGCGGCAGCAGCATTGCGAAGTCGAAGGCAAGCATGCCCTCCTCGCCCTCGACGGTCTCGTAGAAGACCTTGCCCTCTTCGACTCGCTGAACGTGAACGCCGAGCACGGCTCTCACCTCGCGCTCCTTGAACAGCGACTCGGTCCACAACCGGCTGGTCGTCACGAAGCCGTTCTGCGCGAAGGTCATCCCCCCGACGCCGAAGTCGCCTAGCTCGTACTCGTTGGTCAGGTAGGTGACCTCAGCACGTTCCCGCAGGCCGCGTGAGCGCAACTCATGCTCGACGTTGAAGGCGTACTCGAAGGCGGCACCTTCGCAGGTACACATGCCATGTCCGACTCCGATCACCAGGTGCTGGTGCTCGCCTCGCTCCAGGCGCTCGATCACCTCGGCGAACCGAGCCGCGGTCTGGCGGGCATGTTCGGCGGTGCAGACCGACAGCGAGTGGCCGCCGTCCGGACCCAGGCCGGGCGTTGCGGCGAAGTTGAGCTTGGGTCCGGTAGCGTTGATCAGGTAGTCGTAGTCGATCAATTCCCGCTCGCCGGCTCGGTCGGCGAGGGTGTACTCGACCTCGACGCTCGGCGACGGCCGATCCGTTGAGCCATCCGGGCGCAGTGCGACGGCGCGGGCCTGCCTGAAGTCGATCTTCTTGCGTCGATAGACCGGAGCGAGCGGGAACACCACCTGCTCGACCTTCATCCGACCGACGCCCACCCAGATATTGGACGGTATCCAGTTGTAGTCGGCATTCGGCGACACCACGACCACCTCATGCCGGCGCGCGAGCAGGCGACGCAGGTGCAGGGCAGCGGTGTGGCCGGAGATCCCGGCACCGAGGACTACCACGCGGGCCATCGGGTGCTCCTTAGTTAGGCATCGACAATCAGCACGCTGACTGCACTTACCCTACCCCCCTAGGTATCTGCTAGGCCTGGGACTTAGGTCCTGACTTCTCGCGCTGGCACCTCGGCGCAGCTGCGGACCTGACCGCATCAGCTAGCGGATGGTTCATCGTTATCTGGCTGCCCGGCCCGAAGGTGCGCCTCAAGGTCGCTCAGGTGCTCGTCAACGGCAGAAACGGTGCAGTCGCTCTTAGCACCGGAGGCGGCGGCAGTACGAAGATCGTCAGGGCCCACCAGCAACTTTAGGCGATCACGGTGTACGTGCGCCCAGACATCAAAAACAGCAGAGATCAGGTTGCAGCGATGCTTGGCTACCTCAAGGACCAGATGCACGTGGACCTCCGCGATCACCACGGAAACCGCGTATTGGGGTTCCGCCAATACGCAGAGAAGATGGTCGCCAAGCAACTCAAGCTAATCCCCGACCAAGCACGTCGCCTTCATCTTGTTGCAGACCTCCCGACAGCTGCGGCCGGTGCCAGTGGCACATTCGAGGAGACGCTTCGCGAGATTGGGAACACGCCCGAGTCAACGGAGTGCATGACGAGCCGTTCCCGACGAAGCCATGGGCGGATTGATCTGGACCGGCCCGATTTGTCTGTGACATCGGCTCGGCTGCGAGCCACGGACGACGGAGAGGAAGGGCCTGCCTAGTCAATCTCGTCAGCTCTAGCAATAAGTCCGTCGGTTAGCTCGGCATGTCGACGAAGCGGGATAGGTGGCCTTGGAAGGCGACGGTGGCCATCCCGGTCGGGCCGTTGCGGTGCTTGGCGATGATGATGTCGGCCTCACCGGCGCGCGGTGACTCGCGTTCGTACATGTCCTCGCGGTGCACCAGCAGCACCACGTCAGC